>DASWZM010000105.1:0-4361 GCA_036404455.1 Occallatibacter sp.
ATCCGCACAAGTCCATTGCGAAGCATGATGCATTGTTTTCAAGACTAATTTGGGAGATACGTAAAGATGTGGGCATCCCGTGAACTCCCGAAGCCGGCGAGTTTTCAGCGTTTCTGTGGTCCTCCGGAGTAAACAAAAGCCCCAAATAGCTGTTCTGGCCTAGTTCAGGAACATGGTGCGGTAGAGGGTATCCCGCTGCACGGGCTTGAACCCGGCGTCCCTGATGATGCGGCGGAGCTCTTCCTCCGTCGTGCAGTTGCTCGTGCCGGCGGCCTTCACCACGTTCTCTTCCAACATCACTGAGCCTACGTCGTTGCCGCCGAAGTGCAGCCCTAGCTCCAGCACCTTCAATCCCTGAGTTACCCAACTGGCCTGCACGTTTTCGATGTTGTCGAGATAGAGCCTTGAGATAGCGAGCACCTTCAGGTACTCGACCGAGGTGGCCTCTTCCCAGCCGCGGCCGCCCAGGGCCGTATTCCCCGGCTGGAAGCTCCAGGGGATGAAGGCGGTGAAGCCGCCGGTCTCTTCCTGCAACCGGCGCACTACCTCAAAATGATTGACGCGCTGCTCCATGGTTTCGCCCACGCCGAACATCATGGTAGCCGTGGTGCGCATTCCCAGTTGGTGCGCCGTGCGGTGGACGCTGACCCAGTCCTCGGTGTTGCACTTGAGGCGGGCGATTCGCTGGCGTACGTCGTCGTCCAGAATCTCTGCCCCGCCGCCAGGGATCGAGTCCAGGCCCGCGTCGCGCAGCCGGATGATGGTGTCGCGCAGGCTCAAATCCGAATATTTCGCGATGGCCAACACCTCGGATGCCGTCAAACAGTGCAGCCATATCTGCGGGAAGCGCTGCTTGATGCCGGTGAACAGCCGCTCGAACCAGTCGATCTTGAGGTCGGGATGGATGCCGCCCTGCATCAGCACTCCGGTGCCGCCCATCTCCAGGGTCTCGGCGATCTTCTCGTAGATCTTTTCGAAGTCGAGGATGTAGCCCTCTTCCGCGCGAGGTCCTTTCAATGGCCGGTAGAAGGCGCAGAAAGTGCAGTACTCGGTGCAGAAGTTGGTGTAGTTGATGTTGCGATCGACGATGTAGGTGACCACGCCCTCGGGGTGCAGGCGGCGGCGCACGGCATCCGCCTCAAAGCCCAGGCCGATGAGGTCGGGGGAGTGAAAGTGGTCGAGGGCCTGTTGGCGGGTAAGCGGCATATTCTCGATTCTAACAATGCAACGGTTGGCGCGCGAATCAGCGGGGATCGCGGGTGCGGCTTGCCTGCTCGCTGCTGGGTTTTCGAAACAGAAACAGCCCGCGGCTGCGCACCGGGCGGCCTTGCGTGCGGGAGAGCGCGGAGGCCGTCGAAACCCCGCTGAAGAGGACGAAAAAGTCCCAGAAAGCCCGCAGGAAGCCTTTGCTCTTTTCGGTAACCATGGGGAAAAACCTCGGCGATCGATCTCGGCCGAACGTTGATGCTCACTCCATTCGAGCGGTAATGGGCGCTTCCGGTTGCACAATTTTCCCGATCGTATGCCGCGGTTGGGGAGAGACGCTACTTCCCGTCCTCCGGCTTTGGGGAGGGCTTGGTCGCAGGCGCCGGCTTCTTCGCCGGGCTGGAGACACCAAAGCTCATGAGAAGGAAGCCGAATCCCTTGCGCAGCGAATCGAGTACGCTCATTGTTCCCCTACTTTCCAATCCTTCCCCAAATGTTCCGTTTGCCCTTCCAGCGCGGATCGAAAACCCGGCCGGAATCTACTTCGTGACTGCCGGGGCGCTTGCCGAAGCTGGCGCCGGAGACGGGGTCGCTTCGCCGCGCAGGATATCTAATGCCGCCGGGGGCAGCGGCTTATCGGCATTGGCCAGCAGCAGGCTCACCTGCCACATCTGTTTCTCGGTGAGAATCTGTTTGAAGGACGGCATCCCGGTCAACCGGATGCCGTTGGCCACTTTCCAGTAAGTCTCGCCGGGCGGGTCGTCGCTCACGCCGACCACGTCGTTGTTGTGATGCTTTTCCCACAGCGGGGGAGCGTCGGGAAACATGTGCGGGGCGAACGCCGAAGGCTTTCCGTGATACCCATGGCAGGACGCGCACTGGTCGCGGTAGACCTGCGCGCCGGCCAGCAGGTTGTCCTCATCGGCCTGAATGGGCGGTGTCTTGACCAATTCGCGGTCGATGCGGGCGTTCAGCGGGATATGGGTGAGCAGCCGCTCCTGAGGCAACGGCGGATCGGCGACAGCCACCGGCACACGGCCAAAGTGCAACCACACCAGCACGGCGACGGGCACCAGGATGACTCCGAGAATAATTCCCAGCAAAACTCGACCCATAGTTGGTACGGCCTCCTATGGTCTTCATCGTAGAGCATTGCCGGTCTTCCGCGCCGGCCAGCGCATTGATTTTTCCGTCAATCTGAAGGCCACGGTTGAATCGATTGCAGGGGCGAATCCGTTCGGCGTGCGTCCAAACCAGTGCCGGTCCACCCACAAGGCTCCCTCAAGGTGGTTTAATACCTAATGGGGGGAGCGCTGCCCAGAGTGGTGGTGTGCTTCCGTACTCCCGTGGAGGTAACCCGAACCCGATGTATTCTTTTCGCCGTCTTGCCCTTCTGCTGGCGTTGGGATTCCCAGCCCTGCACTTCCTTCAGGCCCAAAGCTCGAGTTCGAGCAGCAACCCCGCACCTGCCGACCAGCAGGCGCCCGCAAGCACCCAGACCCAGCCCCAGACTCAGCCTCAGGTCAGCGTGCAGGCCCGCATCAAGGCCCGCCGCGAACAGCGCCGCGCCGCCGCGATTCACGAAGTCTACGATCATCTCTATGAAGGGTATGTCGGCGGGGGCTACCTGCGGTTTACGCCGGGCGCCACGCTGCAACGCGTGAACGAATACGACTGGAACGGCGGCCTCACCCGCTACTTCAATGAGCGGCTGGGCGTGACGCTTGACGGCCGCGGCTACTACGGGACTCCGTTTGTGGGGCTGAACCTGAGCGGGATCACCAAGCCGGCCATCAGCCAGTATGCCGCCCTGATTGGGCCCACCTACCGTTTCTACCTGCAGCCCAAGTACTCCGTCTCCGGGAGGGTCATGGGCGGGTATGCGCAGGGCAACTTCTCGGGCGATACGAACGGATTCGGCACCGCCGTGCTGGGCCTCTATCCGGATGGGTCAACCTATGCCGCCAGCGCCAGCATCTTTGCCGAGTACAATCTGGCCCCGAACCTCGGAGTGCGGGTTGCTCCGGAGTACTTCCTCACCGGCTTCGGCTCCAAACAGGAAAACAACCTGGGTTATACCTGCGGGCTCGTCTACCGGTTCGGCAGGCAGTAAAAAAGCAGGGGTCATAGATAAGGGGATGTGTTATTGAACTGCCCCCATCTTGTGGGCCGCGTAATCGCTCGCTCCCATCAGATGGAGCGAGACATAGGGCTCGTCACCCACCACCCAACTGTCGTGGTCGGGTTCGAGGTAGCAGATGTCTCCAGGCTTCATCTCGAATAAGCGGCCGTCGTCCATTGCGGCGGTGGCGTGGCCGGTGACCACGATTCCCACATGCCCCATGTCGCAACTTGCCTTTCCCAGGCCGCGGACTGGCGTGGACCGACCACTTCCAGCAGGGCTCGTAGGTGGCGCGGCCAATGGTCGTTCCCCCGATGTGCACGAGCTCAAACTTGACCTTTTCGAAGACCCGGACTTCATCAGGTCTTTCAAATCGCTTGAGTATCACTTCAAACATGAATAGCCTACCCCCGAATGAGTAATGCTGCGCGACGCGAAGATCCGTCACGATCGCAGAATCGGAATCCCCGCGATGCGCCGCTGCCACTCCGCCGAACCGGTCTGGTGAACGCTGGTGCCCTTGGAATCCACCGCGACGGTTACGGGCATCTCGCGCACGTCGAACTCGTAGATGGCCTCCATGCCCAGATCGCCAAATGCCATCAGGCGCGAGCCGTAAATCGCCTTTGAAACCAGGTAGGCGGCGCCGCCCACGGCCATCAGGTACACGGCGCCAAACTCGCGGATGGCATCGATGGCCACCGGACCCCGCTCGGCCTTCCCCACCATGCCCAGCAGGCCCGTTTCGGCCAGCATCTGCCGGGTGAACCTGTCCATGCACGTGGCCGCCGTGGGCCCGGCCGGGCCAACCACCTCCTCGCGTACCGGGTCCACCGGGCCAACGTAGTAGATGAAGCGGCCGCGGAAGTCCACGGGCAGCTTTTCTCCGCGGCTCAGCATCTCGGTCATGCGCTTGTGGGCGCCATCGCGGCCGGTTAGCAGCTTGCCGGTCAGCAGCAGCACCTCACCCGGCGTCCAGGTGGCGGCCTCGGCGCGGGTCACGGTGTCCAGATTCACGCGTCGCGCGCCAGAC
>DASWZM010000106.1:0-4369 GCA_036404455.1 Occallatibacter sp.
ACCTTCGCGAGCCAGCGCCGGGTATCCGCGCCGCCGCCGCCGGTGAGGGTGACGATGGTGTGCGGATTGGCTGCTGCCACGGCTTCGATCAGAGCGTCCTGGCCCCAGGGTAGTTCGAAGGTGCGGTCGAGTCCCTCGCTCTCGGTGCCAGTGTTGAAGCCAACGGCCACAACCACCACATCTGCGGCGGCTGCGTAGGTCTTTACCTCGGCAGCGATCAAGTCCGGCTCAAAAGCGATTCCCAGTCCGAAGCGAACGCCGACGAAGCCGGGGAGATAGTCGGCAACCACGTTCACTGTCTGGCCGGCATTCAGATCGATGGTCCAGGACTGCGGAGCCTGCCCTTCGACGTGAGGAGGAGACAGCAGCGGCTTGCCGTCGATGTGGATCGTAAAGTCATCGTTGCCGGATGCAGCGGCCAGAATCAGATATTCTCCCGTTTTGGCAGCTTTGAAAGAGGTTGTATAGCGAATGCTGCGCGGAGTCTTGTCCTCCGGTCCCCACCATTCCGGCTTGTAGTCGGCGATGTTGGTGGGGGTGGTGGTTTCGGGTGTGCCGGTAAAGTCCTTGCTGGGATAGGTGGCAACTTTCACGCCGCCCTCCCAGTGCGTGCCCTGGAAGACGTCGTTCATCTCCGGGAGGCCGCGGCTGTAAAGGACGTGGACATTGGGACCGACCAGGTTGGCGATGCCGGTGACGGTCGAGACCGGCTCGAAGGCCTGGGCCTCAGAGGAGCCGCCCCCGCCGGTGACAGCCGGCCAGGCGTCGGGGCCGATGACGGCGATAGTCTTGACCCTGGCCGGGACGAGCGGGAGCAGGTGGCCTTCGTTCTTGAGCAGCGTAATGCTTTCGCGGGCGCCCTCAAGGGCAACAGCACGATCGGCCACGGAGTAGGTGGAGTCGGCGGGATCGAATTGGGGACGGTCTGGGAAGCCGTAGCGGAGCTCGGTGCGGAACAGGCGCAGGACCTTGTCGTCAATCGTGGATTCGGTGACTGATCCGTCCTTGACCGCGGCCAGCAGGGCCCTGGCGTTCATGAAGCGGGGGCTGGGCATCTCCAGGTCGAGGCCGTTGTTGGCCGCGCCCACCGTGTCGTAGGTCGCGTCCCAGTCGGACATCAGGATGCCCTGGAAGCCCCACTCGTCCTTGAGCAACTTCAGGTTGAGAAACTCGTTCTGGGTGGCATGGACGCCGTTGATGAGGTTGTAGGAGTTCATGACAGCATCCACGTGCCCTTTGGTGACCGCGGCTTCGAAGGATGGGAGATAGATCTCGCGCATGGTGCGCTCGTCTACGTCGGAGCTGACGTTGTGCCGGTTGTACTCCTGGTCGTTCAAGGCATAGTGCTTGACGGTTGCGATGACGCCCTGCGACTGGACGCCCTGAATGTAGGGAACCACCAGGATGGAGTTCAAATAGGGATCTTCCGAGAGGTACTCGAAGTTGCGGCCGGCCACGGGCGAGCGGGCAATGTTGACGCCGGGACCGAGCAGGAAATTGACGCTGCGGGCACGGGCATCCTTGCCCAGCGCTTCGCCGAGCTTGCGCGCGAAGTCCCGGTCCCAGGTGGCGGCCAGCGCCACGCCGCCGGCATAGGCCGTGGTGGGTCCCCAGGTGCGAACGCCGACGGAGGCGTCGGACATCTTGAAGCGGGGCAGATCGATGGCGGGCGCGGCATGGGTGTACATGTCATCGACGCCGCCGATCAGCTCGATCTTCTGTTCCAGCGTGAGTTTGGCCAGCCAGGCGTGGGCCTTGGCCTCAATGGCCGGCGAGCTGGGCACGGGCGCCTGCGCCAGAGCCTGAACGGATGCGGCCAGGGCGCAACCGAGCAAGATTGGGAGAAGGCATGCGAGCGCAAAGGGCGAAATCGATTGAGTTGCGGAGTTCCTTGAGTTTTCCATGACGCGGAAAAGGCTACCGCATTTGGCCCGCGCATGTATACATTTCCGGCGTCCCTGCCTGCGGAGGCGGTCGCCGTTGGGTGGGCTCAAGGCGTGGACTGTGACTCGCGTCACAGCGCGGGGTGAATGGTGTCACTGCCTGCCGGTCTACAGGGAGCGCAGACTCGAAGTCCAACAGGTATGAAGCGCAAGGGGCGCCGGTGGGCGTCAGGAGGTATCCATGAGCTTTGCAGCCGGCATGAAGACGATCGTAGTGGCTACGGATCTGGAAGGCCAGTCGGAAGCGGCCCTAGAGTATGCCCGTAAATTGGCTGGAGGGTACGGGGCGCGCATCGTGTTGGCTCACGGCCTTGACCCTGTGGACTATGCGGCGGTGGATTCGGTTCCCGGCCGGGTGTTGAGGGGACTGACGGAACAGGCGCGCGCCGCGCTGGACACGCTCGCCCGCGATCTGTTGCGGGAAGGAATTCATAGCCATTCGGAGATCCGCCAGGGCGCGGTGGCGCAGTTGCTGGTGGATGTGGCCCGGCAATACGAGGCCGGGCTGATCGTAATCGGCACCAAAGGAATCAGCGGCGCCGGGCCGGTGATTGTGGGCGCCATTGCCGAGCAGTTGGTGCGGCTGTCGCCGTGTCCGGTGCTGGCGGTGGCCGCGGACTGGAATGTGGGCGAGTTTCGCCCAACTCCAGGCGGACCGGTGCTGCTGGCGATGGAACGGAACGAGGCTACGGGGGCGGCGGTGTCCACGGCTTACTCGCTGGCGGAGACGTTTCATCGCACGCTGCTGGTTCTGCACGCGCGGGGACCGGCGGAGGCCTCAGCCTTTCTGAATCCCGCCGCGACCACGCTGGAGGAGTTCGGGGTGCAGCCGAGCGGGCGTTTTCCGGTGCGGTTCATCGTCAAAGATGGCAACCCGGCCGACGCAATTGTGGCAGCGATTGCACAGCACCATCCCAGCATTCTGGTGGCGGGGGTGAAGCGCAGCAGCGGTACACCGGGACCGCATGGGACCGCGTTCGCCCTGCTTGCCCGCTCCCGTGTGCCAGTGTTGTGCGTTCCGCCGGAACCGGTGGGTGCCGGCCGGGAGCGGGAAACCTGGACCTCAGTGGGGGCCAAATAGCGCGCGGGCGGCGCAGGAACCGGAGCTTCGCATTGGAGGGGAGATGTGGTTGGCGGAGGAGGAAATGACCGCAACTGATCTTCGTGATCTGCTTTTTTGGAATCCGTTTCTCTGAACTTGTTGCATTTGGAGCGATTTGCGGGATATGGAGAACGAATCATGGCAAATCCGCAACGTCAAACGAGCTCGCACAGGACCGGCCGGCAGGTAAATGCAGGCAGCACTTACCGGAGGACGGGAAATCGGGCGGCGACAAAGGGAGATAGGACCATGCAAACTGAGGCAAGATCCGGTCGAAGCGAGGGGGTCCAGACACATCCTCTGGCAGAGCTGTTGGATTGCCCTCCGGCTACCGAGAATCTGCTGAACGGCGCGGCCCAGTGCATCGATTTCGATATTGGGGAGATTGTGTTTCGCCAGTCGGGGATCTGCCGGGGGCTCTACGTGGTGGTTTCAGGGCAGTTTCTGCGCAGGACGGAGAGGCTGGAGACGCGGCTGACGCTTGGGCCAGCCCGCGCTGGGGACCTGGTGGAGCTGGCGGCCGCGCTGGGCGATGGGCGTCACACCTACACGTTGAGCGCGCAAACACCCGGAATGGTGCTCTTGCTCCCCATGGAGGCTTTGAATCTGGCATTCAAGGAGTATCCGCCGCTGCGGATGCAGCTGTTGGAGGAACTGGCCCGGGAGGTCTCCCGGGGTTACGACGCCAGCTGCCAGAACCGGATGGCGAACACACGGCGGCGAAGCGCAGGAGCACCGGCGGCGTAGGCGAGAAGTTTTGCATAGACAAATTTCCGTGCCGGGGTTTTCCCCGGACCGCAGCGGGAATTGACGGAGAAACCCTGCCTTGTCTCCGGCTAAAGTGCGGTATACTTCAATTTGACCCGCAGGATACCTATGACATCGTTCCATCCTCATCACCCTCCGGAAGATTGCATAAACTGTGAGCACCGCCATCTGCGGATGTTTTGCAATCTCACGACGGAGGCACTACGGGACTACGACGGGATCGGAATCATGATGAGCCATGCGCGAGGCGCCAAGTTGTTTACCGAGGGCGATCCGGCACGCAACGTGTTTGTCATCTGTTTTGGCCAGGTGAAGATCTCGTCGACTTCACGCGACGGCAAGACCATGATTTTAAAGATTGCCGGGCCCGGCGACGTGATGGGCCTGAGCGCGGTTTTGGCCAACGTTCCCCACGAAGTGACCGCTGAAGCCATAGAGCCCTGTCAGGTGAAGACGGTGCGCAAGCAGGAATTTGTAGACTTTCTGGGCCGGCACGGCATCGCCAGCATGCATGCGGCGCAATCTCTCTCAGGCGAATACCTGACGGTGTTTCACG
>DASWZM010000107.1:0-6692 GCA_036404455.1 Occallatibacter sp.
TACCCCCGCAGCTTGGTCAGCAAATCCTGCGGATGCACAGGCTTGGCCAGAATCTCGAACTCGTACCCCCGGGCACGCGCTTTTTCCAGCAGATCGGCCGTCGCCGCCTGACCGGAAAAAAGCAGAATCTTGATCTTGGGCAGCAGGGCGCGGATCTGAATGGCGGCGTCGATTCCGTTCAGGTCGGCCATGATGACATCCGAGATGAGCATGTCCGGGGCAAATGTGATGGCTAGCTCAAGCGCCCGTTCGCCCGAATATACCGCTCGGGCGTCGAAGCCGCTCTGGTTCAATATCATGGCCAGCGTGTCGGCGATCACCCGTTCGTCGTCGACCACCAGAACCTTGGGTTTGGCAGCGTTTTCCGGCATACTCTCCTGGATGTCTCAGCGGGTAGGGAAGAGGACGCGTCGCTGTGCAACTCCGCAAAGCGCTCCTCGACTGCTATTGACGATAATTCCTCTTGCACAGGCAAGACGCTTTCCTAGAATGATACGCTCGGTTTGAGCCATTCGATGCAGACGTTCCTCGCCTTGACCCCGGTTTGCACGCTTGCAGGGAACCACAATCCGGTACAAGAGTAAAATCCGGCTCGGCGCAAGCCAATTCATCTGGGAGCAACCCGGAAATCATACACTTGCAACAACCACCGGCCGCGGCTTTTTGCCCGGCGGACCCCACCCGGAGAACCACCCATGCAGGAAGCGGGCATCCCCAACCAGACCCCGGCGCCGGCCCCAACCTCGGCAGCCGAACCCATCATTCGCGCCGAAAAGATCGAAAAATACTATGCGCAGCCCAGCCAGAATCGCATTCAGGTTATCTCCGCCACCGACCTCCAGATCGTTCCCGGAGAGATCCTTGCCTTGCTTGGCCCCTCCGGCTGCGGCAAGTCCACCATGCTGCGCATGTTGACCGGGCTCTCCACGCCCACGGCCGGACAGGTCTACTGGCACGAGAAGCCCATCGCCGGCGCCGAGATCAACGTCTCCATTGTCTTCCAGAGCTTCGCCCTCTTCCCCTGGCTCACCGTTCTTGAAAACGTCGAGGCCCCGCTGCAGGCCCGCGGCGTCAGCCCCGAGGAGCGCCGCGACCGCAGCATGAAGATGCTGGACACCGTCGGCCTGGACGGCTTTGAAGCCGCCTATCCCAAGGAACTCTCCGGCGGGATGAAGCAGCGCGTAGGTTTTGCCCGCGCCCTCGTAGTCGAACCCGAAGTCCTCTTCATGGATGAGCCTTTCTCCGCCCTCGACGTGCTGACGGCCGAGAACCTCCGCTCCGAACTGCTCGAGCTGTGGACCAACAAAACCATGCCCACCAAGGCTGTCTTCATCGTCACCCACAACATTGAAGAAGCTGTGCTGCTTGCCGACCGCATCATCGTCTTCGGCCGCAACCCCGGCCATATCCGTACCGACTTCCGCGTCCAGTTGCCGCACCCCCGCGATCGCAAATCCGAGCCGTTTACCCAACTGGTCGACTACATCTACAAGGTGCTCACCAAGCCCGATGTAGCCCCCGCCGAGGCGCCCGACCAGCAGTTGGGAGCGCGCCCGCGCGATCAGCGCCAGATGCACTACCAGATGCTGCCGCATTCGCGCCCAGGCGGCATTGCCGGCCTGCTTGAGCTGCTGCTGGACAAGGGCGGACGCGACGACATCTACCGCCTGGCCAACGACCTGGCATTCGAAATCGACGACCTGCTGCCCATCGTGGACGCCGCGGAACTGCTCGGTTTCCTCAACATCGAAGAAGGCGATGCGTCCATCACCGAGAGCGGAACCCAGTTTGCCAACTCCGAGATTCTCCGCCAGAAGGAGCTCTTCCGCGACGCCGCCGTCGAGCACGTGCTCCTGCTCCGCCAGATTCGCCGCGCTCTCGAAGCCAAGAGCGACCACTCCGTGCCCGAGGAATTCTTTGTCGACATGCTCAACGAGCAGTTCAGCGAGGAGGAATGCCAGCACCAGATAGAAACCGCCGTCACCTGGGGCCGCTACGCCGAGCTGTTCGACTATGATGCCGGCCGCCGCCGCTTTGTTTTGCCCGACTCCCCGGAAGAGGAGATTGCCGACACCGAGGACAGCGAGTGAAGCTCCAACACCCCCTTGCGCGATCGCTGGTCACCGCCCACAGTTGGCCGCTCCTCATTGATGTGGGCGTGGCCGCCTGTGGCCTGGCAATCTTTTTCTCCATCGTCCGCACCGGCGCCTATTGGTTGGGCAAACCGATTCCCGTGGTGCCCATTTCGCACTCCATTGGCGCGCTGCCCGTCTACGCCTTCTACTCCATCGTGCGCATGGTTATCGCGTACCTGCTCAGCGTGGTCTTTGCCATCACCTACGGTTACACCGCCGCGTATAATCCCCGCCTCGAGCCCTGGATGATCGCCGTCCTCGATATATTGCAGTCCATTCCCGTGCTCAGCTTTCTGCCCCCCGTCGTGCTGGCCATGGTCGCGCTCGTGCCCGGCCACCAGATGGGCATCGAGATGGGCGTCATCCTGCTCATCTTTACAGGCCAGGTCTGGAATCTCGCCTTCAGCTTCTACTCCTCGCTCAAGGGCATCCCGCGGGAGATGCTGGAAGCTTCGCGCATCTATCGCTACTCCGCATGGCAGCGTTTCTGGCAGCTTGAAATGCCCAACGCCGCCATCGGTCTGGTCTGGAACTCCATCGTCTCCGTCGCCAACGGTTGGTTCGCCCTCATGGCCTGCGAAATGTTCACCATGGGCACCCGCGATTTTCAGTTGCCTGGCCTCGGAAGCTACCTGCAGACCGCCGCAAACTCCGGCGACATGCGCACACTTCTGGCCGGCTTCGCGGTCGTGATTCTCATAGTTGTCGCCACCGATCAGCTTGCCTGGCGGCCGCTCATCGCATGGAGCGACAAGTTCAAATTCGAGCAGGTCGAGTCTGCCGACCGCGTCGCGTCCCCCATCCTTGAACTGCTCCGAAGGTCTAGCCTCTTTAGTTCCCTCCCCGGCCGTATCTGGTCCCACTTCGAAGAACCCATCTACCGCCGCATGGCCCGCACCAGAGACTGCCGCATCGTCCATGCCCTGGATGAGGGCCAGATCCGCGGCAAAGGTTCCGCCGGACTATGGACTCTGGCCATAGCCGCAATCATCTTTGTGTGCTGGGGTGCCACTCAGGCCGTCCTCATGCTCAGCACCGTAACCTGGCCGGACTTGCAGTTGCTTCTGGAAGGCGCAGGGGCCACTTTCCTGCGCGTAAACGCCGCACTCGTTCTCTCCGCCGCCTGGACCATCCCCGTTGGCGTCGCCATTGGCTTCAGCCCCGCACTTGCCCGGTTCGTGCAGCCCGTCGCCCAGGTCCTGGCCTCCATCCCGGCCACGGCCTTCTTCCCCATCCTGCTCATCGGACTGGTCAAAATTGGCGGCGGCCTGGGCATCGGCTCCATTGCCCTCATGCTCCTCGGCACGCAGTGGTACATCCTCTTCAACGTCATTGCCGGAGCCATGTCCATCCCCTCTGACCTGCGCGAGGTTGCTTCGCTCTACCGCTTCACCCGCTGGCAACGCTGGACCAGGCTCATTCTCCCCGGAATCTTCCCCTACCTCATCACCGGTATGGTCACGGCTTCAGGCGGAGCCTGGAACGCCTCTGTCTTCGCCGAATACTCTCGGGTCCACAATCATACCCTCCAAACCATCGGCCTCGGCGCGCAGATTGACGCCGCCACTGATACTGGACGTTTTTCCATCCTGCTGCTGGCCACCATCCTCATCTCGCTCATGGTCGTCACCATGAACCGCCTCGTCTGGCGCCGCCTCTACCGCCTCGCAGAAACCCGGTATAAACTCGAAGGCTAACTGGAGTTGTCGGCCAAAGAGCCGCGCCTCCGGGAGGAACGAATGATTCGAGTAGGTTTGGTTGGCTTCGGCATGGCTGGGCGCGTTTTTCACGCCCCGCTAATCTCTTCCGTCGAGGGACTGGAACTGGCCGCGGTCCTCGAGCGCCACTCGGACCACGCAGCCCAGCGCTATCCCGGCATCACCACCTATCGCTCCCTCGAAGCCATGCTCGCAGACTCCTCGCTCGGCCTGTTTGTCGTAGCCACCCCAAGTGGAACCCACTTCCAGGTCGCCGGCCAAATCCTCGAAGCCGGCAAGAACGTGGTCGTGGACAAGCCAATGTCCGTCACCTCGGCTGAAATTGCCCAGCTGATCGAACTGGCCGCCGCCCAGAATGTGCTGCTCACCCCATTCCATAACCGTCGCTGGGACAGTGATTTCCAGACAATTCAAAAACTGTTGCATGAGGGTTCTCTCGGCCGCCTTGTCCATCTGCAATCCAACTTCGACCGATGGAGTCCCGGATCGGCTCGGCGCGCCTGGAAGGACGACCCTGCGCTGGGCGGCGGCATTCTTCTCGACCTCGGAACCCATCTGGCCGACCAGGCCCTGGTCCTCTTCGGCAAGCCCGAAGCGGTCGCCGCCGAGATCAGCCGTGAACGCGACGGCCACGACAGTGAGGATTCCAACGACTCCTTCACCCTGCGCCTGCGCTATCCGGGTTTTTGTATCACTCTCGGCGCCAACGTTCTTTCCTCGCTGGTTCGGCCCCGCTTCCACCTGCGCGGCGTCAGGGGAAACTACTGGAAGTGGGGTCTCGACCCCCAGGAAGCCGAGCTCAACCAGATCACGCGCATCGGCAACGCCCCCTGGGGACAGGAACCGCCGGCCAACTGGGGCACCCTGTGCGTAGACGTGGACGGCGGCATGGTCACCCACCCCGTCCAGCCTATCCCCGGCGACTACCGGCTCTACTACGCGGGCGTCCGCGACGCGCTGCTCGGCGTGTCTCCGGTTCCGGTGTCCGCGATGGCCGCATGGCGTGTGGCCCGCCTGCTGGAGTGCGCCGCAGCCAGCTCCGAGCTGCGCCGCGAAATCATCTGCGATTGGAGCGACGAGCCAGAGTAGAAGAGCTCCCGTTACAGCCGATCCATAGCTTCCGGCGAATCCTCGCTCACCGGCGGAAAACCACGCTTCTGCTTCTTCACAGTACCCTGCGTCGCGCGAGCCTGCACCTTGGACAAATCGCTCCCCGGCTCCTTTTCCACCAGCGGCACCCAGAACCGGAAGCTGGTTTCCTTTCCCGGAACGCTCGAAACCTCGATCCCGCCGCCGTGCGCACCCAGAATGGCGCGGGTGATGGCCAGACCCATTCCCGAGCCTTTTCCGGCCTGAGCGCCCCGCTTGCCCCGGTAAAACTTCTCGAAAATCAGCGGCAGGTCGAGCGCGTCGATGCCCGGACCGTTATCCTCCACGCAGAACTCCAGCCGGCCGCCAGCACGCCAGCTCTTCAGAGTGATGCGGCTGCCCGGTGGCGTATATCTGGCCGCATTTTCCAGAAGGTGGCGCAACACCCGGCCCAGCAGGTGCGCATCGAACCATGCGGGATCATCAGGCCCCTCCACGTCGATCGTGACCCGGTGCGCGGCCAGAATCTTCCGCGACTCCTCCACGGCCTGATCGAGCAGCGCCCGCGGATGTTGCGGCGCCGCGTGCACCTGCACCACATTGGCGTCGATCTCCGCTATCTCCACTGCCTCACCGATCAGCAGATCCAGCCGGGATGCCTCCTCATCGACAATGGACACCAGGTCCAGCCGGCCGGCTTCGTCGAGCCCTTCCGCCTCCAGCAGCGTCGTGGCTGCGGCGCGAATTGACGTCAGCGGCGTTCGCAGCTCATGCGTCAGCGAATCGATTAGGGCCGTGCGCAGTCGTTCCCCCTCGCGCGCCGCCTCCATCCGCGCTGAGGCTTCGATCGCTATCGACCGCGCCAGCACGATGGCCACCTGCGCGCTCACCGCCGTGGCCACCTCGCGGGAAAGCAGCGCCGGCCTGAAGCCCAGAGCCCCCACCGGCCGCATCCCCAGCATCAGAGGCGTGGTGTAGTAGTTCGCGTGAATTGAAATCGTCGGGTTTTGACCATGCGTCATAGCCCGCATGCTGGCCTGCACACTCACCGGCAGCTCAGCGGCTGAGGCGTAGAATTGGTCTTGATCGCAGACGTATAGCACCACTCCATCCAGGGCAAAGATCCGGTTGATCAGCCGCGGCAGGTCGTGAATCAGCCCTTCCGCGTCCTCGTGCAGCATCATCTCCTGGCTCAGCTCGTAGAGCCTCTCCACGTCTTCGCGGCGCTGTTCGGCCTGCCGCGTTTGCCGTCGCGCCTGCTCCGCAACTCGCCCCACCACAATGCAACAGGCCACGAACGACACCATCGTCACCCACTCCTGCCCGCCTGCCAATCGAAGGGTCCGGTAGGGCTGCAGAAAAAAGTAGTCGAATGAAAGCGCGCAAAGCATGGCAACGTAGAGTGACAGCCAAATCCCGGCCTGGGTGGCAGACCACACAACCAGTACTACAAACACCATCCCCGCGGCTGTCGAGTCGGCCCCCAGCCACACCAGCAGCAGCGTGGTCAGCACGGCCATCAGACTGCCAACGAACCAATGAATAATCCCCCGCGAATCGGAGAGTCCATCCATGATCTTCATCACAGAAATCATACCGGCGCAGCCCCATGATGTAATCTTCCGATGAAAGAAGAACCAAAATGCCAGGCAGAATTCTCATCATCGACGACGAACCGCAGATTACGCGCGTACTGCGCGCCGCACTTTCCGCGCAGGGCTATGACGTGCGCACCTCCAACGATCCCGAC
>DASWZM010000108.1:0-2972 GCA_036404455.1 Occallatibacter sp.
ACCGGTCACGGTCAGGTCGCGGTTCTTTTTCACATACCCGGCTGCGTAGCCGCGCAGCCAGAGTCCGGGCAGCACCAGCGCCAGGCTCCAGGCCACTGCGGCGGGCAAGGGCGCACGCCGGCCCAGCTCGAAAAGGTAAAGGCACGCGGCGAGAAAGCCCAATGGCACACGGATGCGGCGGGCCACGCGCTGCCAGCGGGCTATCCAATCCTCTTGGGGCGGATTGGTTCGCGGATTGCCGGGCTGGGTCACCGGGCGTTCTCCTGCGTAAGCAGTTCATCGGCGGCCTGCAGCACGTCCTCCGGCTGGATGGTCAGCAGACCGGCTTCCGGCGCCGTATGGCGGGTGTGGTCGCGACGGCTCTCCGGGCTGCGCAGCACTCTGAATCTGGTTCCAAAGGGGCCGTTACGGCTGGGGTCCGTCGGACCATAGATTCCCACTACCGGCCGGACCAGGGCGCAGGCCAGGTGCAGCGGACCGGTGTCACCCGCGATAACGAGGGCAGCTCGGCGGGTGAGGGCAATCAGTTGCTCCACAGTGCAGGTGAGCAAAGTTGCCGCGCCGCCGGTCGCATGGGCAATCACTTCCCCGAGCGGTTCCTCGCCTGGACCGGCGTTGACCAGCACGTGCAAACCACGGTCGATAAGCCCCTGGGCGACGGCCGCATACCGCTCCACCGGCCAGCGCTTGGCGCCCCAGCCTGCGCCGGGGTTGATGAGCACGGCGGCCTGACTTCCACCCCAGGTACGTAGACCTGTGCGTGAGGACCCCGGCTCTCCACCCCACGGACCTGGACCTGTCCGTGGGGACCCCGGCTCTACACCCCACGGACGTAGACCTGTCCGTGGGGACCCCGCCTGGCTCGCGTCGCGAGGCAGAATCCGGTCGGCCCACGCCTCGGCGGACTGGTCCACGGGCAGCCAGGGCGTTACGGGCGCCAGATCGTCGCCGGCCACGGCCGAGGCCAGCTCCACGTCCTGTTCGATCACATGCGCGCCGCAGGTTGCCACGCGCTCGGTAAACAGCCAGCGCGCAACTCGTTCGCGCGGCTCGGCCTCGCCGATCAGCCGCCGGCAACCCGCAAGCCGTCCCACCACCGCCGACCGCACCGCCCCTTGCAGATCCAGCACCGCGTCGTATTCCCCAGCCCGGAGCGCCAGCCGCAAGGCCTTGATTTCATGCAGGGTTTTACGGCTCAGCGGCGCTTTTCGCCACTCCCTGGTGGGCGCAAAGAGAATCCGGTCCACTAACGGTTGCGATGTAACGCGGCCAATACTGTCCTCTGCCGCCAGCAGCGCCCGCCAGCGCGGTTCCACCGCCCAGTCGATCACCCATCCCGGATGGGCCATCCGCAGCGCCGTCACCGCCGGCAGCGCGTGCAGAATATCGCCCATGGCGCCCAGCCGGACCACAAGCAAGCGAAACTGGGACTTCGTGTGCAAACTCTGATTTTCTCACAGGGGCCGGTGCGCTGGAACCGGCTTCAGCCGGCCCACCAGCCATCCGATGCCTTCGCGCTCGTGCTCGATCTCGATGCGCAAACAGGCGGTAAGGAGCGGCAGGGATTCGGGGAAGGCGGCAGAAAGCTTGCCCAGCCGGACCAGATCCTTTTCTGTGGTGATCAGAGCTGTGGCTCCGCTGGCGCGGGCTGAGGATACCAAGCGGTCGAGGTCGTCTGCAGCATAGCGGTGGTGGTCGGGGAATGCGATACGGGCGGCGAGATGCAGGCCAGCGGCTTCAAGGCCGGCAAAGAACTGCTCCGGGCGGGCGATGCCGCAAAGGGCAACCACAGGGCCATCGATGGCTGGAACCTCCATTCTGCGCTGCAGCCGCCAGACCGGCCCCTCAAAACCCCAGGTGCGCAAAGCGGCCTCCAGCTCCGGTGCGCTATCAGGGTCTTCGTCGCTGGCTGGAATCGCGATCACGGTTGCCCGCCGGGCGGCTCGCAGCGGCTCGCGGAGATTGCCAGCCGGGAGCAATCCGTCCTGCCAGTCCTGCCGGTTCATCAGCAGAATGTCCACATCGCGCGCCAGTTGGCGATGCTGAAAGCCGTCGTCGAGCAGGTGAATGCGGGGCCGACGATCTTCCCCGGCGGTCCGTTGCGCGCCGGCCTCGGCCAACAGGCCGGCATCGTAGCGTTGCCCGGCCACGTAGACCGGAACGCCGGCCTCGCGCGCGATCAGAAGCGGTTCATCGCCGAACTCCTCCGCGGTCCCGTCCGGGGCCACGCGGACGGGGAGCTGCCCTCGGCGCCCGTAGCCTCTGGAGAGCACATCCACTTGAAAGCCGCGCTGTGCGAGCGCCTTGGCCAGCGCGATGGCGAGGGGCGTCTTCCCCGCGCCGCCGGTGGAGAGGTTGCCGATGCTCACGACGGGAAAGTGCAGCCGCCGCACCGGCTCCAGCCTCGTTCCCAGCCGCACTTCGCGCAGCCAGAGCGCCAGCCGGTAGGCTGGAACCAGCGGCAACAGCAGCTTGCGCAAGCCGGTGGACTTCCTCATGACGGACGCTCCCTGAAAGTCTCGGGAGAAAGCAGCTCCCGTAGCGCCTCAACGCAGCGCCCGGTCGCTCCGGCCTGCTGGTCGAAGACTTGCTTGGCCCGCTCGCCCATCGCCGCGGCGGCAGCGGAGTTTTGCAGCAGCTCGATCAAAGTCCCGGCCAAATCTTCTTTGGGCGCGATGCGGACCGCGTTGTGTGACCGCAGGTCGTCGGTAATGGCCCGGAAGTTGGCATAGTGGGGGCCCATCACAATGGGAACGCCGAACTGCGCAGGCTCCAGCGGATTGTGCCCTCCGCCAGCAACCACGCTGCCTCCCACAAATGCCACCGCCGCCAGCGAATAAACCGACGCCAGCTCGCCGATGGTGTCCAGCAGCACGATCTCGCCGGGCTCCAGCGGCTTGAGCGACCCGGCGAGCTGCGAGCGCCAGTCGGACCGTTTGACCCACGCAACGCCGGACTTGTCGAGCAGCGCT
>DASWZM010000109.1:0-3477 GCA_036404455.1 Occallatibacter sp.
CGGTGTCGGAATTCTGTCGGCTGTAAAAGCCACACGGCAGAAAGATCCTGCAAAATAAGGGAATTGCCGGGATCCGGCCGCCATCTGACTGGTTCGAGGCGCCGGCCGCTACAGCGGAACCAGGGTAGATATACGACGAAACCAAGTCTGCCAAGTGCCTTTTTCCTGACCGGGGCCCCCGACGATACCCCGACCCTGAAGGGTACCCACTTCGTCGCTGGAGCGGAAGTAAAAGTCTCCCAGAAGATTCTCTGCAAGGACACGTTTACTCTGGTTCCGCTCTAACCATCAATACTCGACCTTGCCGGCCGAGGCGATCCAGGCGGCAAAGCTGGCCCAGGCTTCGTCGCCAAGCAGTTGCGTGGCGGGCAGCGCGCGGCCGGACTGGTCCTTGCGAAACTCTTCGTAGAGGAAGGCGTCGTCGAAGCCGGCGCGGGCGGCATCTTCGGCGCTGCAGCCATAGTAGATTGCGTCGAGCCGAGCCCAGTAGCAAGCCGCCAGGCACATGGGACAAGGTTGGCAACTGGTGTAGAGCTGGCAGCCCGTCAGGCTGAATGTGGCCAACGCTTTGCACGCTGCGCGGATGGCGTTGACCTCACCGTGGGCCGTGGGATCGCGGGTGACGGTGACTGTGTTTACGCCCTCACCAACGATCCGGCCCTGGCGCGCGATGACAGCGGCAAACGGGCCGCCCCCGCCGGTGACGACGTTCTGTGTTGCCAGCATGATGGCGCGGCGCAAGAATTCGGGATTGGGTGGGTCGGGGATCGCCAACTTGCTCACAGCCTGCCTTCGAGCATGCTATTAACTATAGGATGGGCAGCCCTATAGTTAATAACAGGCTCTATGGGCGAAAGTAATCACAGTATGGCACAGGCATTCCGTTCGACCCGCGTGTTGACCGCTGGAGGTCTCGCGCCCGCAACCCTGCTGGTGGAAGGTGAGCGCGTCACAGAAGTGGGCGGGTGGAAAAACGCGCCGGCGGGGGCACCGGCGCGCGACTTTGGCGATGCCGTTCTGCTCCCCGGCCTGGTGGACTCGCACGTCCACATCAATGAGCCGGGCCGCACGGAGTGGGAGGGCTTTGAGACGGCAACGCGGGCGGCAGCCTGGGGCGGGGTGACGACGCTGGTGGATATGCCGCTGAACTGCGTGCCTGAGACCACGCATGTGGATGCTCTCGAAGCCAAGCGCGCCGCCGCTCAGAACCATGCCTGGGTGGACTGGGCTGCCTGGGGCGGGGTGGTGCGTGGTAACTCCGAGTCACTACCGGCGCTCGCCGGCGCAGGAATTCCCGGTTTCAAGTGCTTTCTCATTCATTCGGGGATTGACGGCTTTGCCTGGGTGGACGAGGCGGAGCTTCGGTTGTCGCTGGCGAAGCTCAGGGGCACAGGATTGCCGTTGCTGGTCCACGCCGAGGTGGCCGGCCCGGTGCAGGCCGCTACCGAGGCGCTGAATGCGGCGGGAACGGATTGGCGCAAATATTCCACCTACCTGGCTTCACGGCCAGATGCCGCGGAGGTGGAGGCGATTGCGCTGCTCATCCGCATGGCCGAGGAGTTTCAGACGGCCATCCACATCGTGCATCTGGTCAGCGCCAAGGCTCTGCCGCTGCTCGCCCAGGCGCGGGGCAGGGGGGTCCCGGTCACCGTGGAGACGTGCGCCCAGTACCTTTGGTTCGCGGCCGAAGAGATTCCCGATGGAGCAACGGAGTACAAATGCGCTCCGCCCATCCGCGGGAAGGCCAATCGCGAGGCATTGTGGGCCGCGCTCGAGGAAGGGGTGATCGATATGGTAACGACCGACCACTCGCCTTGCCCGCCGGCGATGAAACGCCGCGATGAGGGCCGCTGGGACCTGGCCTGGGGCGGCATCGCCAGCCTTGGGCTTGCACTGCCGGTGCTGTGGACGGCGATGGAACGCCGCGGATTGGAATTAAGCGCCGGAATGGAGCGCTTGGGCGAATGGATGGCCGCCGCGCCCGCGCGACTGGCTGGCTTTTCCGGGCAAAAAGGAGTACTGGCTGCCGGCGCCGACGCGGACATCGTCGTCTTCGATCCGGACGCCGCCTGGACGGTTGCGCCTGAGCATCTGCACTTTCGCCACAAACTCTCGCCTTACTTGGGCTCGGAGTTGCGGGGGCGGGTGCTGGAGACCTGGCTGCGCGGGGAGCAGGTCTTCGGTGCGGACGGCATGGTGGGCTTGGCGCGCGGCAGAGAGCTGGTGCGCCGATGAGAGACCGCGCGCTTCGCGCAATTGCGGAATGCAGGCATATTGCCACCATGAGCGAGGAGCCGGGACGCATCATGCGGCGGTTTCTAACACCGCCCATGGGCGACGTTCATGCGCATCTGCGCGCCCGCATGAAGAAGCTGGGGATGACCGCGAGCGTAGATGCGGCAGGCAATCTGCGCGGGCTGTGGCGGCCGGCAACGGCAAGCGGCAAGCGACTGGAGCCACGACTGGTGTTGGGGTCGCACATCGACACCGTACCGGATGCAGGCTCTTTCGATGGCGTGCTGGGCGTGACGCTGGCGCTGGAATGGGTGGGGATTGCGCAGGAACTTGACTTGCCCCTGGCCATCGAGGCGATTGCATTCTCCGACGAAGAGGGGGTGCGCTACGGGGTGCCGTTCCTGGGCAGCCGCGCGGTGGCGGGGACCTTCGACACCGCACTGCTCACCCTGACAGACTCGGAAGGCATAACGGTGGAAGCCGCAATGCGCGCCTTCGGGCTCGATCCCGGCCGGATCGCCGAGGCGGCTTTGGAGGGGGATGCAATTGGCTTTGTCGAAATCCACATCGAGCAGGGCCCGGTGCTGGACTCCGAGGGGTTGAGTGTTGCAGCGGTCACTGCGATTGCAGGCCAGACGCGGCTCAATCTGGCATTTGGCGGCCAGGCCAACCACGCCGGAACTACCCCGATGCGTTTGCGCCGCGACGCGCTGGCTGCCGCCGCGGAGTGGATCACGGCAGTGGAGGCGCTGGCCCAACGCACTGACGGTTTGGTGGCCACCGTGGGCAAGGTGAGCGTGGAACCGAATGCGGGCAACGTGATTCCGGGCGCCGCGCAGGTGAGCCTGGACGTGCGGCACGCAAACGATGAACTGCGCGCGTCCGCTGTGGAGGAATTGCTCGCCAGGGCAACCGGGATCGCCGAGCGGCGCGGGATATATCTCCGCCGAACAGATCAGTTGGACCAGCCGGCCGTACCAATGGACGAGCGGCTGACGGCGCTTTTGGCCAACGCAATCGAGGCGGCTGGGTTCCCTGTGAAGACAGTGCCCAGCGGCGCCGGCCACGATGCCATGGTCATGGCCAGCCGTGTGCCTGCGGCGATGCTCTTCCTGCGCAGCCCCGGAGGCATCAGCCACCTGCCCGCCGAAAGCGTGCTCGAAGAGGACGTTGAGGCCTGCCTGCACGTGGGCCGCGAGTTTCTTCTTCGCCTGGCCAGGGATGTTAGATAGAATGCTCAGA
>DASWZM010000110.1:0-4931 GCA_036404455.1 Occallatibacter sp.
AAGATTTCTGAACCGCATTGCGCTCCCCCTGACTCACCGCCATACGTTGAGAACCCAACAGCATAGCATCGAGATTAGAGTCGCTCAAGGCTTTGGGCGCGGCTGGGTGGACGAGATAAAAGTGGGTTTTGGCTTTTTGGCTTGATTTTCGCCCGTATATTGTAGTAGTAAGACTACAATATGAAAAAGCCTTTGTCCGATTACCCCCATCTCCAGCACCAGCGCCAGCAGCTCCTCCAGCAGCTCTCCGGCTTGCAGGAGTTGCGGCGCGGCTCGCTCACGGAACAGTTCCTCATGGTTAAGCGCAAGGACGGTTCGCGCGTCCAGCGCGGCCCCTATCCGCTCCTGACCCGCAAGCACGGCCCCAAGACGATCTCCCGGCGCCTGACCGATCCCAACCTGGTGCCCCTGTATCGGCAACAGATTCAAGCCTTGCGGCAATTTGAAACCGTCGTGGACGAGTTGGTACAGGTGGGCGAGCAACTCAGTGATTTAGCGGTGGCCGAGGTGGTGCAAAAAAAAACTCCTGGTGGAACTGGAACAAGCCGCCGAGGTGCGTCGCCTCGCCGCCGCCCTGGCCGCCCGGCAGACGCCTGATTTCGAAGCGTGGGAGAGCCTCCTGCTGCAAGCCGCCCGCCAAGGCGGGGCGGGAGTCCTGGGGACTTTGCTGCGTCACTGGCAGCTACACGCTCCCCGCGAGGTGATCTTCTGCCCGTGTGGCCAGCGCATGCGCAGTCGCGGCCGGCGCGGCAAGGGGTTGTTAACGACCCTGGGCCGGGTACCCTTCGCGCGCTCCTTCTATCAATGCCCACCCTGTTCTCAGGGGCGCTTTCCCGACGACGAGCGCTTGGACATCGTGCAAACCACCTATTCGCCCGGCGTGCGCCGACTCATGGCGCGGGCGGGTAGTCAGTCGCATTTTGCGCAGGCCGCCGAAGATTTGCGCTGCTACGCGGGGCTCACCGTGGAAGCCAGGGAAGTCGAGCGGGTGGCCGAAGAGGTGGGTCACCAAGTCGAACGCTGGCGCGCGGCGGAACAGGAACAGGTCTTGCAAGCCTTGGGCGCACCGGCACCCGCCGCTGCCTGCGAGGCCAAGTTCTATATCAGCTTCGACGGCACCGGGGTTCCGGTGCGCAAGAGCGAGTTGATCGGCCGGCGCGGCAAACAGGCGGATGGCTCGGCCCGCACCCGCGAAGCCAAGCTGGGCTGTGTGTTCACCCAAGTCGGCTTGGACCCCGACGGCTACCCTCAACGCGACCCTAACTCCACCACCTATGTGGGGGCCATTGAATCCAGCTCGCTCTTCGGCTGGCGCCTCTACGCGGAGGCTCTCCGGCGGGGTCTGGAGCGGGCCAAGACGGTGGTGGTGCTCACGGACGGGGCGCGCTATAACCACACGATTATCCAAACCCATTTTCCCCAGGCCGTGCACATCGTGGATTTGTTCCACGCCTATGAGCATTTAACCGCCCTCGCCCAGATTCTCTGGGGTCAGGAGGCGAAGGCTCCGAAAGCCTGGCGGGATTGCTTGGAAGCGGGCGACATCACCCGACTCCTGCGCCAGGCCGGCAAAAAACTGCCCACCTCAGCCCCCAGCAAAAAGTCCATGCTCACCCAGTTGGGCTATTTCGAAAATAATGGGCCGCAGATGCGCTATGCCGAATATCGTCAAAAGAAGTTCTTTGTTGGCTCTGGGGTGGTCGAGGCGGGCTGCCGTACGGTAATCGGTGAGCGCCTTAAACAATCGGGAATGCGTTGGTCCGTAGAAGGAGCCAATGCCATCATGGCCCTGCGTTGTTGCATCCTCTCCGGCCGATTTGAAGACTTTTGGGCCTCTCGCTTCCCTTAGCCCCCACTTTTATCTCGTCCACCCCGTCGAGAGCGTCGTTTTTTTCTGGATCGCTGAGCGTTCCCCAACAACTCCCCTCTCCGGAGACACTTTCGGGTGGTTTTTGATTGTCCGTTCTTGATTTGGGCTGCGGGCTTAGGCGCTCGCCAAGAATGACCGGGGTTTGCTCGCCAGATTTGCCCCCCCCCCAAGAAGCAGTCGTTCGTCTGACGAGAGCGGTCGTTCCGTTCTCCCCACCGACCCTTGTTTTAATCCGATCTGAATTTTGAGGTAAGGTAGCGAGGTACGAGCCCTCAGGAGGCGTCGAGGGTGCCCCGAAGGGGAATCGGTGTCCCCTTCGAGGCTTGAGCTTCTGGGAGCAGCCACTCCCATGGGCCCTGATAAAGATTCTCTAGCTCTTCCCAAAAATCAAGATGCCGGAAGAATTCCCAGGACCGCGGGGCGCCGGCGGCGGGCTCGTCGTCCCCGGCGCCGGGTCTGTTTGCTGAAGGGGTGCGGGCACGGGTTCCGGCCCGAGCAGCCGCTGGCGCGCTATTGCAGTGAGGCGTGCCGCCAGCAAGCGCGCCAGTGGAGGCACGGGAAGGCGCGGCAACGCTACCGGCAGTCCGCGAACGGCAAGCAGAAGCGCCAGGCCCAGAGCCGCCGCTACCGGGAGCGCCGGCTTGCGCCGGAGCGGGGGAAAAGGGTCCGAGGGACCTGGCGGCCCCTGCGACGATGAAAGCCTGCCGATATCGTCCGGAAATATTGCACTGACTCCTGCGGTCTCGATAACTTCAACGTGCGCACCAGGAGAGGAAGAGGGAGCGAGGCCCGCCGAAGTTCGCGCCGCTTCGTTCGCGCTTCTTCAGGGAGGACGAAAGGCGTGGAAGTAGAATTTCATCAGCTCGAACTTCGCTACGAGCGGCTGAAGGTGGTCCGCCCGGAACAAGAGCGGCGGCTCCTGGCCTCGTTGGCCGAAGTCGGCCAGCAGGTTCCCATCGTGGTGGTGAAGGAGGCTGACGAAGGTCCCTTCGTGGTCATCGATGGCCACAAGCGAGTTCGCGCCCTGCGTCGCCTGGGCCGAGACACCGTCGCGGCCAGTTGCTGGCCAGGAGAAGAAGCCGAGGCCTTGATCGCCACGCGTCTGATGCAAACCGCCGAGCCCGAGACGGCGCTGGAACAAAGCTGGTTGCTGGACGAGTTAAAGGCGAGATTCGGATTTTCGCTCGAGGAACTCGCCCGGCGCTTCGGCCATTCCGTCAGTTGGGTAAGCCGGCGGTTGGCACTAGTTCAGGAACTCCCCGAGGTGATCCAGGCGCGAGTCCGTCGGGGCGAGATGGGTGCGCACGGAGCCGCCAAGTATCTGGTGCCGTTGGCGCGCGCCAACCGTGAGGTCTGTCTCGAACGGGTGGACGCCCTCGGTGCAACCCGACTGAGCAGTCGCGACCTGGGGATCCTCTACACGGCTTATCAGGCGGGCAACTGGGTGACGCGCCAGCGTCTGCTCGAAGCGCCCTTGGTTTTTCTGAAGAGTTACAAGGAGGCCCAGATCGCTCCCTCGGTCAAGCCGGGCCCTTCCGCCAGTCTGCTGACGGACTTGGAAATTCTCAGTTCCACGGCGCGCCGGGCGGACCGGCGGCTGCGCGCCGGGGTGTTGCGGAATCTTCCGGAAAAAGACCGCGACGACTTGGCCCGCTTGCTCGATCAGTCCCGGCACGAGATCGAACGCCTGGCCGAACACTTTAACCAGGAGATGGGCCATGCTGGATCAGAGTACCCGAGCCGCGATCCTGAAGCTGCGCGAGCAGGGGCATAGCATCCGGGGCATCGCCCGCGCCGTGAAACGGTCCCGTGGTGCGGTGCGCGACGTGCTGCGCTCCGCTACGGAGAGCGTGCCGAGCCTGATTCGCTCGGAAAAGGCCACCCCCTACCGCGACCAGATCCTGGAGCTGTATGTGCGCTGCCAAGGCAACCTGGTGCGCGTTCATGAAGAACTCACAGCCTCCGGCGCCCCGTTCTCTTATCCGGCCTTGACCGCCTTCTGCCGGCGGCAGGGCATCGGCCACGAGCCTCCGCGACCCGTCGGGGAGTATCCGTTCCACCCCGGCCAGGAGAGGCAGCACGATACCTCCCCGCACCGTGCCGAGATCGGCGGACAACGGCGGCCGGTGCAGACCGCTTCGCTGGTCTGCGGCTATTCTCGTATGCTCTTCTTTCAATTTTCTCCCACCTTCATGCGCTTCGATTGCAAAGTCTTTCTCCCGGACGCCCTCCAGTACCTGCAAGGATCCTGCGCGACTTGTCTGATCGACAATACCCACGTGGTGGTGTTGAAGGGCACGGGCCGCGAGAGGGTGCCGGTGCCGGAGATGGCCGCCTTCGCCGACCGCTACGGATTCCGCTTCCAGGCGCATGAGAAAGGAGACGCTAACCGCTCGGCGCGCGTCGAACGAGCCTTCCGCTACATCGAGACCAACTTCCTGGCGGGCCGCTCCTTCCAGGACTGGGCAGACGCCAACCGGCAGGCACGCGCGTGGTGCGACAAAGTCAATGCCAAGTTCCGCGACGATCTCAAGGCCAGCCCGCGCGAGTTGTTCGCCGTCGAGCGGCCCCACCTGAAGCCCCTGCCCGTCTGGGTGCCTCCCGTCTATCTTCTCCACCAGCGCCTGGTGGATGTGCAAGGGTACGTCTGTGTGGATACCAATCGCTATTCCGTGCCCGACGACCTCATCGGACGTCCTGTCGAAGTGCGCCAGACGAAAGATCAGATGGAAATCTACCGAGGGCCGCGCCTGGTCGCGACGCACACCCGCGTTATCGAGCCCCTCCGGCACAAGTCCCGCTTGCCGGAACATCGCCGCCCGCAGGGTCAGGGGCCCCAACGCGCCGACTCCGCCCCCGAAGAAAAACTCCTGCGGGAAAGAGTCCCAGAGATCACCGCCTACGTCGAGGCCCTCAAGAAACGCTACCCAGGACGCGCCACCCTGCCGCTGCGGCGCTTGCTCCGGCTGGTGAACGACTACCCGCGCGCGCCGTTACTGGAAGCCCTTCAGACCGCCGCGCAATACGGCCTGTTCGATCTGGATCGGGTCGAGACCATCAT
>DASWZM010000111.1:0-17545 GCA_036404455.1 Occallatibacter sp.
GGGCAATACAGCATCGGCCTCCAGGTTCTGCGTCCCGGCTTCGGGTATGGCTATAACTGCGCCGTCGTCTTCGACCCGCCGGAAGCCAACCTTCCGGAGGGCAAAGGCACTTTTTTCTGGGACGGAGCCGCCGGAACCTGGTTCTGGGTCGATCCCACCAACGATGTCGTCTTCATCGGAATGATCCAGCGCATGCTGGGCCCGGCCAGCCCCAATCTCGAATACGAGAGCCGCTCCGTCGTCTACCAGGCCCTCGTCGACCCGGCGAAGTAAGCAGCTTCGACAAAAGCCGCTCCCGCGCTCGCGAGCCGTTCACTTCAGCAGGTCCAGCGCCATTGAGGTCATCGCCGTCACCCCGGTCGTGATCGCCGGCGCATAAACCGGCGCAAACAGCGCCGAGTGCAGGCTCGGCAGCGGAGCGCCCGATTTGCGACTCTCCTCAAGTTTGCCCGGATCCGCCGCGCCCAGCCAATACATTACGGCCGGAATTTGCCCATCCAGCGAGAACAGGCCCACATCCTCGCTGGCCATGATGGCCCTGGCCTCACCCACGCGGTCCCTGCCCAGCACCGCCGCCGCGACCGCCCGCAATCGCTCCGCCAGCGCCGGATCATTGTAGGTCGCCGGCGTACTCTCCGAGACAGTCACAGTCGGCATCCGATCCGCCGCTATCCCATACCCCTCCGCCAGCCCGTTTGCCTCCCGCTTGATCGCAGCCACTATCTGGTCGCGCACCCCCGCCGAGTAGGCCCGAAGCGTCAGCCCCATCGTGACCTCGTCGGGAATGATGTTGTTCTTTGTCCCTCCGTGAATCGTCCCCACCGTCAGCACCGCCGGCTGCTGCGGATCGATCTGCCGGCTCACAATCGTCTGCGCCACCAGCACAAACTCCGCCGCCAGCACAATCGGATCCTTCCCCGCCTGCGGCGCCGACCCATGCCCGCCAATCCCACGCATGGTCACGTTCAGCGTCGTTGCGCTTGCCAGCAGCGGCCCGCCCTTCACCGCAATCGTCCCTGCCGCCACGTCGTTTGAATCATGCTCCGAAAGCACAAAATCCGGCCGGCCAAACCGCTCATAGAGATGATCGGCCAGCATGGCCTTCGCGCCCCCGATCGATTCCTCCGCCGGCTGTCCGATCAACATCACCGTCCCGTGCCACAGGCTCTTCCGCTCCATCAGCTCCCTGGCCACGCCCAGCAGCACTGTCATGTGCAGATCGTGCCCACACGCGTGCATCACGCTCACCGTCTGCCCCTGCGCGTTGGTCGTCTTCACATGGCTCGCGTAGTCCAGCCCAGTCTTCTCTTCCACCGGCAGCGCATCCAGCTCGGTGCGAAGCAGCAACCGCGGCCCCGCGCCGTTTTTTAGTACCGCTACCACGCCCTCTGCCTGTGTTCCGTCTTCGTACTTGCCCACATGCTCCGTCACCGCATAGCCCAGCTTGCGCAGCTCTCCGGCCACAAAAGCCGCCGTCTGCACCTCATGTCCTGAGAGCTCCGGGTTCTCGTGCAGATGCTTGTAGGTTTCAGTCAGCGCCGGCAACTGCCGCTCTGCTGAAGCACTCAGATCGGTTGGAGCAGCGGGATTTTGCGCAGCCAGCGGAATAGCCAGCGCCGTTGCCGCGGAAATGGCAAAGAATCGCAACTTCATCGGGAAAACCTCCCCATCAATGGCAACCGTGAGTCCACGCCAGCCTACCACAAAGAGTGGCCCCGCGGGCCCCCAGGGAACCAACCGCCAAAATCTTTCGTATTGCATTCCCATAGAAGTTGGATTATAGTGCTCCTATTGGTTAACAAGAGGAGGCAGAAATGGGCGATAAGACCGATGTCTGGCAAGGAACTCTGGCGCTGATGGTCCTGCGCACCCTTGAAACCCTGGGGCCGCTCCACGGCTACGGCCTGGCGCGCCGCATCGAGCAGACCAGCGGCGACCTTTTGCAGTTGAACTACGGCACGCTCTATCCGGCGCTGCTCAAACTCGAACAGGAAGGCTTCATCCATTCTCGCTGGGGCACGTCTGAAAACAACCGCCGGGCAAAGTTTTATGAACTCACCAAAGCCGGCCACCGCCAGCTGAAGAAAGCCGCCGCCGAGTGGGAGCAGGCCACTGCCATCCTCTCCCGCTTCCTCACCCCGGCAGAGGAGGCATGATGCGCAATTTGCGAGCACTCGCCCTTCGCCTCAGCGGCCTTTTCCGCCCCCGCCGTGCAGATGCCGACTTCGCCGCCGAACTCGAAAGCCACGTCGCCCTGCACACCGACGACGGCATCCGCGCCGGCCTCACTCCCCAGGAAGCCCGCCGCCAAGCCCTCATCCGCCTCGGCGGCGCAGAGCAGACCCGGCAGGCTTATCGCGAGCGGAGCCGGCTCCCATTCCTTGAAACGCTGGGACAGGATGTAGCGTATTGCTTCCGTGTCTTACGCAAGAATCCCAGCTTCGCGCTCATCACCCTTACCACGCTTGCGCTGGGCATTGGTGCAAACACCGCGCTGTTCTCCATAGTGAACAGCGTGCTACTCAACCCGCTCCCCTATCCACGTCCGGCTGAACTCGTGGCCGTTCATGAGAGCAAGGCGAACTTCGAGCAGGGTTCCATCTCCTATCCCAACTTTCGCGACTGGCAGAGAGACAACAACACCCTTGCCGCGCTTGCGATTTCGCACCAAAGGCGCTTCACTCTCACCGGTACAGGAGCCGCCGAGAGAGTCCCCGGCGATTACGTGTCGTCCGATTTCTTCCCCATCCTGGGCATCAAACCGGTGTTGGGGCGATTATTTGCTCCCGGCGAGGACGAGATCGGCCGTAGCCCCTTAGTCCTCATCAGCGCGGGATTCTGGGCGCGCAAATTCGCCTCCAAGCCAGACGTCGTCGGCAAAACTCTCACCCTCGACGGACGAGACTTCACCATTGTTGGCGTATTGCCAGGTGACTTCGATCTCTCGGTCGGTAATTTTATTCACGGGGACATCTATGTGCCCATCGGACAATGGCAACAACCTGCGCTGAACAATCGCTTCGCAGGCCTCGGCCTGCACGGCATCGCCCGGCTCAAACCAGGCGTCACCATCGCCCAGGCGCAGGCGGATATGAACGGCGTTTCCGATCGGCTCGCAGTCGCATTCCCGCAAGCCGACCACGGCATTCGCGCCAAATTGGTGTCCTTGCGCCAGTCAGTTGTGGGAGACGTGCAGCCCTTGCTGTTGGTGCTGCTGGGTGCGGTCGGCTTTGTGTTGCTCATTGCGTGTGTCAATGTGGCCAACCTGCAGTTGGTCCGCTCCAGCGAACGCGCGCAGGAGTTTGCGGTTCGTTCCGCTCTTGGTGCGGGACGAATGAGGATCGTTCGCCAAATGCTCACCGAAAGCACCATGCTCGCGCTCGCCGGTGGCGCGCTCGGCCTGATGTTGGCAAGCTGGGGAACGCGCGCAGTCTTGAAGCTGGTTCCCGTGGCGCTGCCTCGCGCCTCCCATATTCATCTCAGCGTCCCCGTTCTCTGTTTCACATTTGTGGTTTCCCTTGCCGTCGGCATTCTCTTCGGCTTGCTGCCTGCCTGGAAAGTCTCGCGCCAGAATCTGCAAAACACGCTCAAGGAAGCAGGGCGTGGCGTACGCGGAACACGCCATCGCACACAGGATCTGCTGGTCGTGTTTGAGATGGCGATGGCGCTGGTTCTGCTGGCCGGCGCAGGTTTGATGATTCGCAGCATGATCGCCTTGTCGAATGTCGATCCCGGCTTCGATCCACATGGCATCACCACCTTCAGCCTCGCCGCGCCTCCATCAATGACCACTGCCTCCCCTGACGCGGTCCGAGCCTATTATCGTGAAGTCGACCGGCGCATCATGCAGGTTCCCGGCGTCGAGGGCATCTCCTTGATGAACGGCAGCCTTCCCATGACCGGCAGTGATGACGAGCGCCTCTTCTGGCTGGAGAATGAGGCGAGACCCACAAACAAAAACGATATGCACTGGGCGCTCGACTACACAGTAGAGCCGGACTACCTCAGAATGATGAGAATCCCGCTTCAGCGCGGACGCTTCTTCACCGAGGCAGACAATCAGCATGCGCCCACCGTGGTCTTGATCGACGAGGTCTTTGCACAAAAATACTTTAGCAACCAGGATCCCATCGGCAAGCACATTAATCTCGACGGCTACAACCAGCAGGCGACCGTGATCGGCGTCGCCGGCCACGTGATTCAGTGGGGACTGGACAATGACGCCAGCTTTCCGTTACACGCACAAATCTACCTGCCCTTTCTGCAGATGAGCGATGGCGACATGTCGTTTCAGGATGGCCTTGGAACCGATGTCGTCATCCGTTCTCGCAGTGATTCCGTATCCACGATGAGCGATATGCAGCGAGTGTTGCGGCAAATGAACCAGGAGCAGGTGGTGTATAGCGCGGAGACAATGAACCAGCTCATCGCCGACTCACTCGCCGCGCGGCGATTCTCTTTGATCCTGCTGGGACTGTTTGCCGGCCTGGCGCTGTTGTTGGCAACTGTGGGCATATACGGCGTGATCTCGTACCTGGTCAGTCAACGCACACAGGAGATCGGCATTCGCATGGCGCTGGGCGCGGATCGCGTCCATGTTCTCCGCTGGGTATTGAAAGCCGGTGGCAGGCTCGCGCTGATTGGCGTGGGTGCTGGACTCGCCGCCGCATTGGCGCTGACTCAGGTAATGGCCAGCTCATCCATGCTTTACGGCGTCCGTGCGTATGACCCATGGACATTGATCGCTGTAACAACACTGTTGGTGACGGTGGCGCTTGCGGCCTGCTACATTCCGGCGCGTCGTGCAATGCATATCGACCCCATACAGGCATTTCGAACCGAATAGGAGCTATTATGCGGAAACTCAGAGCATTCGTTATCCGCCTCCGCGGCCTCTTCGGCGCAAAGCGTTCTGAAGACGAATTCGCCGCCGAACTCGAAAGCCACGTCGCCCTGCACATCGACGACGGCATCCGCGCCGGTATCACTCTCCAGGAAGCCCGCCGGCAGGCCCTCATCCGCCTCGGTGGCGCCGAGCAAACCAAACAGGCCCATCGCGACCGCCGCACGCTTCCCTGGCTTGAAGATCTGCTCAACGACCTGCGCTACGGCCTGCGCATGATGGTGCGCAACCCATCGTTCACGGCGGTTGCGGTGCTTACGCTGGCCATCGGCATCGGCGCAACCACTACCGCTTTCACCTGGATCAACGGCGTCCTGCTGCAGCCCCTTGGCGGCGTCGCCTACCCAAGCCGCCTGGTCGTCCTTGAATCGGTCACGCCCAACGGTGAGTGGGTACCCAACTCCTACCCCGACTTCATCGACTTCCGCGACCGCCTGAAGCTCCTTGACGGCATCGCAGTCACGCGCCCCTCGGCCCTCAGCGTCGGCAGAGAAGATCATGCAGACCGCGTCTGGGGCGAACTCGTCAGCGGCAACTTCTTCGATGTGCTGGGCGTCAAGCCGGAGGTCGGCCGCCTCTTCCTGCCCGCAGAATTTGCCGACGCTCCCGGAAAGTTCCCCATCGTTGTCATCAGCGATCGCTACTGGCGTTCCCACTTTGCGGCTGACCCGTCCATCGTCGGCAAAACCATCCCCATCAACCAGCACGAGCTTACCGTTGTAGGCGTGGCCGCGCCCTCGTTCCACGGGTCGCTCCCCGTCACCGCATTTGACCTTTGGATTCCCTACATGGAGCAGCCGGCGCTCAATAGCGTGCGGGAATGGATGCTGCGCGACCGCCACAACCGCAACATGCTGGGCATCGCGCGCATGAAGCAGGGCGTCACAATCGACCAGGCGCGCGGAGAACTGAAGGCGCTCGCCGACCGCATGGCCATTGCCAACGCAGATGTCAGCGAAGGCATGAGCGCAACACTGCTCCCGTTGTGGAAGTCGCCGCACGGCCCGCAGGGCCTTCTCGTCGGCCCGCTCCGCATCTTGATGGGTGTCTGCATTCTGGTACTGCTCATCGTCTGCGCCAACGTGGCCAACCTGCTGCTTGCCCGGGCCACAGTGCGCGAGAAGGAATTCACCGCGCGCCTCGCGCTGGGTGCGGGCCGCGCTCGGCTTGCCCGTCAGGTGCTGACTGAGAGCCTGTTGCTCACCGGCTCAGGCGCGGCGCTTGGACTCATCGTCACCCCGTGGATGAGCCATGCGCTCAAATATCTCATGCCGCCGGGCCCCATGCAGCAGTTGGTGGCCATGGACACGCGCCCCAATCTCTCCGTGCTCGGATTCGCAGCCGGAATCTGCATCCTTGCAGCATTGGCGGCCGGACTTGTTCCCGCATTGCAGGTGGGGCGGCTTAACCTGAGCGCCCGGCTCAACGCCGGCGGACGCAGCGGAACCGCGGGCCGCGGACGCAATCGCCTGCGTTCCGTTCTTGTCGGCTCTGAGGTTGCTCTTGCCTTGGTTACCCTCGTCGGTGCGGGCCTGTTCGCGCGCGGATTTCAGACCACTATGCGCGTCGATCCCGGCTTCGATCCCAACCATGTGCTCCTGAGCCAGTTCTATCTCAACACCAACGGCTACAACCTTGCCCAGCGCAAGGAATTCTGCCGCCGTCTCGCCGAGCGCATGCAGTCCGCACCGGGGGTCACTGACGTCGCATACTCCGACGGTGTCCCACTCGGTTTCGAGCCTAGCTGGTGGGAGGAACTCAAGATCGAAGGCTATGCGCCCCGCCCCAACGAAAACATGAGCGTCTTCCGCAATGTGATTTCGCCTGGCTATCTCCCCTTGATGCATATTCCCATCGTCGAGGGCCGCAACTTCACCGAGCAGGACAACGAGGATGAAAAGTCGCCCGCCGTGATGATCGTGAACCAGGCCTTCGTGCGCCGCTTCTTTGCCGGCCGCGACCCCATCGGAACCCGCATTCACGGCTGGGGAAGCTGGTTTCGCGTCGTGGGTGTCGCCAAGGACTCCAAATACCACTACCTGGGCGAATCCACGCCGGCCTACTTTTACGTGCCCTTCCGCCAGATCTACCGCGAAGATATGAATCTTGCCTTCTATGTCCGTACGCAGCGCGAGCCGGACAGCGTTCTCTCCACCCTTCGCGCCCAGGTGCGCGGCCTCGATCCCAACGTCACCGTCTTTGACACGGCACCGCTCAAGGAGTTCATCGGCGCGTCGCTCTATCCGCAAAAGGTTGCTGCAAGCCTCATGACCGTGCTAGGTTCTATAGCCCTCCTGCTCGCAGCCGTCGGGCTTTACAGCGTCATGGCCTACTCCGTGGCGCAGCGCACGCAAGAGATTGGCGTGCGCATGGCTCTCGGCGCGCAACCCGGTCACGTACTGCGCATGGTGATCGGACAGGGACTGGCCCTCACCGCAGGCGGCCTCATTGCCGGCGCTATCCTGGCCATCGGACTGGCGCGCGCCGTCGCCAGCGTCTCCTTCACCAACTCCGCCATGGGATCGAGCGCCAAGCTCCTCGGCGCCGGCGCAAACAATCCGCTGATCTACCTCGCCGCCGCGGGATTCCTATGTGCAATCGCCACGCTTGCTTGCTGGCTCCCGGCCCGGCGCGCCGCTTCCATCGATCCCATGCAGGCTTTGCGAATGGAATAGGAGAGACTTTATGCGGAAGCTCAGAGCAATGGCCATGCGCCTTCGCGGCCTGTTTCGCTCCCGCCGTTCAGAAGCTGACTTCGCCGCCGAACTCGAAAGCCACGTCGCCCTGCACGCCGACGACGGCGTCCGCGCCGGCCTCAGCCCCGCGGAAGCCCGCCGCCAGGCCCTCATCCGCCTCGGCGGCGCCGAGCAGACCCGCCAGGCCCATCGCGAACTCCGCACCCTCCCCTGGCTTGAATCCCTCCTCCGCGACCTCGCCTACGGCCTGCGCACACTCGCCAAACACCGCGGCGCCACAGCTATTGCTATCCTCTCTATCGGCCTCGGCATCGGCGCCAATGCCACCATTTTCTCCATGGTCAGCCGCTTCGTCCTGCGTCCCGCGCCCGTTGGCGATCCTACCACCCTGCTCGCGCTCCACACCACACACGACGGCGACCAATGCTGCAATGATTTCTCAACTCCCACTTACGTCGACGTTCGCGATCAGGCGAAATCCTTCTCCGGCGTCGCGGCATACGACGAGCTGATCCCCGCCTCCATCGGCGGCAGCGGCGAGCCCGAGCGCGTATGGGGTCAGGCCGTCACCTCCAACTTCTTCACCGTCCTTCAACTCCCCATGGTCGTCGGGCGCGGATTTGTCAGTGGTGAAGAGAATGCTCCGGAAATTGTTCTCGGCTCGGCGCTCTGGCGACGCCGCTTCGACAGCGATCCCATGATTGCCGGCAAATCCGTCACGCTTTCCGGACGGCTCTTCACCGTCGTAGGTGTTGCTCCAGCAACTTTTCACAGCGTTGACCAGATTCTCAATCCGGACTTCTGGGTCCCCCTCGGCAACGCTGCTCAATTGGCGCCCAATCTCGCAAATCAGAACTCTCGCAACTTTCACTGGATCGCCGTTGTCGCCCGCCTCAAGGCCGGCGTCACACGTGAACAGGCCGCCGCTGAGCTCAACACACTCGCTCTTCGATTCGCAAAAGCTTATCCCGAAACCGACAAAGACGGCGGCTTCGTCTTCGAACAGGCAGGTGAATTGGCCCTGCGCGACAAGGGCACGGTCCTCATGTTTCTTGCCGCCCTCACCGTGGTCGTCCTTCTCGTTCTCTCCATCGCCGGTGCAAACGTGGCCAATCTCCTCTTTGCCCAGGCCGCGGGCCGTCAGCGCGATATGGCCGTGCGTCTGGCGCTTGGAGCAACACGCGGCCGCCTGCAACGCCAGATGCTGATGGAAAGCCTACTGCTCGGCATCGGCGGCGGAGTGGTCGGAGTCACTCTGTCGTTATGGTCCACGCGTGCGCTTTCAGCCATTCATCTGCCCGCACCCGTTCCGCTGGATGCCAGTATCAGCGTGGATTGGCGCGTACTCCTTTACTCCTTTGTCCTCAGCGCCGCTAGCGGACTCCTGCTGGGCCTCGCACCGGCCTGGGCGGCATCGCGCCCCAAGCTGGCCAACGCACTCAAAGGCGAAGATGCGCTTGCCCGTCCCGGCCGCCGCATCAGCCTGCGCAACCTCCTCGTCGTCGCGCAGGTCGCCATGTCCGTCATTCTGCTCTGCATTACCGGACTCTTTCTGCGCAGCCTGCAAAGCGCTGCCGACATCGACATCGGCTTTCGCTCGCAGAACCTTCTCCTCATGTCTGTCGATCCACGCGTCCACGGTTACACGCCGGAGCGCACGATCGCGTTTCTCACCCAGTTGCAGCAGAGTGTTGCTGCCTTGCCGGGCGTGGTTTCGGCTGTGGCCACCGACGTTTCGCCGCTCAACGGCGGCAATCGCAGTGACGGGTTCCAGGCCGAAGGCGCGCCGGGCAACACAAAATCCAATGACAGCACGGAACTATACATGGTTACGCCGGGCTACTTCGAAACCATTGGCACTCCCCGCATTGCCGGCGCCGATTTTGGCGCGGAAACCGTCACTGGCATCAAGGTCGCCATCGTCAATCAGGTCTTCGTGCAGAGTATCTTCGGCGGCCAGAATCCCATTGGACAGCGCGTCTCCGGCGGTGGCGTAACCTACCGGATCATCGGCGTGGCAGGCAACATCAAATCCCGCACGCTGGGTGAAGCAGTGCGGCCCGTCCTTTACCGTTCGCTCAAGCAGACCGTCGCCACCGATCCATCTTTCCTTGGCTACACGTTGATCGTCCACACCGCGGGCAACCCAGCCGGAATTGAAGACTCCGTCCGCCGCCAAATCTATGCACTCGATCCCACCATGGCCATCTACAACGAAGAAACCATGGAAGAGCACGTCCGGACTGCGTATTTTCTGCCTCGACTCGCCGCCACCCTCTTCGGCACCTTCGGCTTCATCGGCCTGGTGCTTGCCAGCGTCGGACTTTATGGCGTAATGAGCTATGCAGTCAGCCGCCGCACGCGCGAAATCGGAATCCGCATGGCCCTGGGCGCGCAACCCGGCAGTGTGGAGCGCCTCGTCCTCCGCCAGGGCATGATGCTCACCCTCATCGCCGTGGCTCTCGGCTGGCCCGCCGCATGGATGCTGGCCAAAATGGCCTCCAGCTTCCTCTATGGCGTTCAGCCCCACGACGCCTTGACTTTCGCGCTGGTTCCACCGTTCCTTGCCTTCATCGCCCTCGCGGCCTGCTACGTGCCCGCCCGCCGCGCAGCCTCCATCGATCCCATGCAGGCATTGCGAACCGAATAGACCGAGACTGCGATTGCCGCATTCCGCGTTCACCGGCAAGCGTCCGAGCCTCAGCCCGAATGCTACACTCCGGCAAAAGGGATCGGCGCATGAAGGCAACAGCATTCGAGTTTCGTTTCCGCGTCGCGATCATAACCGTCGTCATCACGCTGGGCTTTTTCGCGCCATGGACTGAGGCTCTCGGGATTGGCCGCCGCGTCTCGCTCCTCGAGTGGCTGGGCCTCGAGCTCAGCCGTCTGGGCCTGCTCAGCTTTACCGTTGCCACTCCCGTCGTCATTGTCTCGAGCGCGCTCATCGCCGCCATTGGTGCGGTTCTGCGCGTATGGGGCACGGCTTACCTGGGCTCTTTCACCGTGCAGTACGGCCAGATGCAAGCCGGCGCCGTCATGGCTGACGGCCCCTATCGCCACCTCCGCAATCCGCTTTATCTCGGTTCATGGTGCATGGTGGCCGCCATTACCTTCCTCATGCCTCCCTCAGGCGCGCTGTTTGTGCTGGTGGTCCTCGCCGTCTTTCTGCTCCGCCTCATCCTGGGCGAAGAGGCCTTTCTCACCGGCCAGATGGGCGAGCCCTACCAGGCTTACCTGCGCGCCATTCCGCGGTTGGTCCCGCGCCTGCGCACCACCCTGCAGCCCACCGGCCGCAAACCACGTTGGCTCCCTGCCGTCCTCGCGGAGATCAGCCCCATCGGCGTCTTCATCACCCTGGCCGTCTTCTCATGGAGCTATAACAACCGGCTCATGATCCAGGCCATCCTGGTCAGCCTTGGCATCTCCCTGGTGGTGCGCGCTCTGTTGCCGGGAATCAGGGAAGCTTCTAGCCTGTCTGAGTAATTTCTCTGCGCCGCCGGCCCAGCTTGCCCAGGTGCGTCCATTTGAAGCCCGCCGGATACTTCAGCCCATAACCCAGCAGCCGGTCCACGCCGATATGGTTCATCCAGATCGACGCGATCGGCACCAGCGCCGCGCTGTGCAGCAACAGCGCCGACACCGCCAGCGTTGCCGGCGTAACGTAGCTGTGGATGGCGTTGTAGATGCGCGCGCCCCAATTGGGCCCGGCAAGATAGCCCAACAGGCTCAGATCCGGCGCCAGCCAAAGTGCCGCAAACAGCCACCAGCTTGCCCCGGTGCGGGCATAGAACACGGCCGAAAGCGCCGTTGCCGCCAAGCCTTCAAAGCGCAACAGAAACACAAGAGGAGCGCCAACTCCAGAGGCCGTCTGCGAATTCGCTGGTTCCGCCGTGGAACGAATCGTAGCCATACACATTCGATGAGCCCGCTCCGTCCCCGGATGGAACAAATCCGCCGCCGCGCTCGCTCCCGCAAAAAGACAAAGGGGAAGAGCGTTGGGCTCTTCCCCTTTTGTCCGCAGTCCGGAATGTTACTTCTTTACAGGGGCGATCACGTCCTTGGCGGCCTTGGCCACGCGGAACTTGACCACCGTCTTGGCCTTGATCTTGATGGCCGCGCCGGTTTGGGGGTTGCGGCCGATGCGGGCCTTGCGCTCCGCCTTCACCAGGCGGCCAATGCCCGGAATCACAAAGACGCCGTTCTTCTTGGTTTCCTTGATGGCGGTCTCCGCCAGAAGGTCCAGGAAGCATGCGACTTGCTTGTTGGTCAGTTCCAGCTTCTCGGCCAGGTGCCGCGTTAGAGCGGTCTTGGTCAATCCAGTTGCCATGTGATGTTCTCCTTCTGGGCGAGCCCTCGGGGCTGCCGGTGTTGCCTGGGCTTCCGCCGCGAAATGCGTACCGCATGGAGGGAGTGCGACCGAAGCAATGTTTGCACGGAACCCCTGTATTCATGCGGGTTCTTCAGAACCCCGTCGTTCGTTACCATGCGACTTCTGGCAGGGTAAAGTCAACCGAAAAACCTTGATTTCCACAAGTTTCTTGGGATTTTGTGCCAATTTCGCCTATTTTTGCCTGAAATTGCCCGGTTTTGCCCCTCTTGACGATCCTACCTGCCCCGCAATGCACCGCATGGGAGGAGAGCGCAATCACCGCGGAATCCAACTATTGCAGCCCGAAAAGCACCTTTTTCTTCGGCGCGGCCGCACCCTCAAGCGGCGTATTCAGCGCATCCACCAACGGCGCCAGCAGCTTGAAGTGCCTGATCACTGTCTGCGCAAACCCGGCCTCCAGAGCCGCCTCAGCCGGCAGTGTCGTGCTCCGCCCCCACTGCTTGCACTTGATCAGGTCCATCGCCGGATGCTCGCATGGAAACCCCTTCGGCGGCCGCGTCAGCGCATCCCCTTCAAACTCCTTGAATGTTCTGCGGACGGCGGGCCTTTGCAGCAACTTTCGAAACGCTTCATGATTCTCCAGCAGCCAATGCCGGATCGCCGCCAACTGCTCCTTCTCCGGCATGTACGCCCCGGCGGCAATCACCACGCCGCTCGGGCTCACCTGGAAGTAGTAACCCGCCCCCGATGTCTTCTCCATCCCCATGTGCGACCACCACGCCGCCACGTGCGTCTTGTAAGGCAGCTTGTTATTGCTGAACCGCGTATCGCGATAAATCCTGAAAAGCGACTTCTCCGCCGGCCGCACATGATTCGGCGCAAACTCTGTCATAGCGTCCGTAATCTTGCGCACAATCGCCAGCATCGGCTCCTTCAGCTCCGCTTCGTAAACAGCTTTGCGTTCGTTGAACCACGCGCGATCATTGTTCCGCGCCAGCCCGCGCAGAAACTTCAGCCCCTCCGGCCGCAGATGAGCAACAGGTTTGGACTGGTAGGCCGGGGCTTTAGCCCCTGAGGTATGTTTTTTGGGAATTGGTTGTTGAACGCGAGCCATAATGCAAGAAGTCTACCGGATCAACGTCAGTTCCCCTCGGAATTCCCCTCCACGCGGCTGGCAACGTTCCACACATGCCCCGACGGATCCACAATCCGAGCCATGCGATCCCCCCAGAACGTGTTCTCCAGCGGAGTCAAAACCCTCGCCCCAGAGGCAACCGCCCGCTCGATAACAGTGTCGACATCTTGCAAATAAATGTAGATAACGACCGATGAGCTTCCGTCCAATTGTGGAGCCCGGCTCGCCAGCTGTTCAGTCTCTCCGTGGAGCATGATCAGAAGCCCACTGATCCCCAGCGTCGCATGCGTGACGCTTCCATCCTCTGCCGACCGCCGCGACAGCTCCACAGCTCCAAACGCAGCCTCGCAGAAATCAATCTCTGCCTCCGGATCAACGCACACCAGCATCGGCGCCACCATGCGGACATATTTGGGCATCGCGCTCTCTTCCTTACCGGATCACCTTCAGCGCCGCTCGGAACAGCCCATCGAAGTCACCCGCCAGCGCCTTTTCCCTGGCTACGGCCTGCTCGATCGCCTTCTCCGCCGCCACGCGCTGGTAGCCCAGATTCGTCAGCGCTGAAAGCACATCGTCAACTGCCGCTCCCCGCACGCTGGTCTGCACCGGCGCAACGGCAAAGTCGTCCAGCTTGTCTTTCAGCTCCACAACCAGCCGCTCGGCCAGCTTCTTTCCCACCCCCGGAATCCGTACTAGTTGCGCATGATCCTGCCCGCGGATGGCCTGCACCGTCCGCTCAACCGACAGCCCGCTCAGAATCTTGATTGCCAGCTTCGGCCCCACCCCGCCGACCGTGATGAGCCGCTCGAAAAGCCGCTTTTCCTCGCGCTCCAGAAACCCGAAGAGCGCAATCTGATCCTCGCTGACCTGGGTATGAATGTGCAGCGCCGCCTCAGCGCCCACACTCGGCAACGCCGTAAACGTCGGCACCGAGATGGTCACGTCGTACCCCACCCCCGCGGCTTCCAAAATTGCCTGGCCGGGCTCTTTGAAAATCAGCTTTCCCCGCAAGTGAGCGATCATCGTGGCCTCATTGTAGAATCCCCATCCGCTTCGCCACCCGCTCCAGCGTCTCCAGCGCCTGATCCAACTGTTCTTTCGTATGCTCGCTGGTCAGCATCAGCCGAATCCGCGCCTTCCCTTCCGGCACCGTCGGAAACGCAATCCCCGTCCCCATCACGCCCTCATCGAACAGCGCTCTGCTGAACTCCATAGTCTTCCGTCCATCGCCAATAATCACCGGCGTAATCGGCGTCTCAGTCGCCGGCGTGTTCACCCCCCCCACGTTGAACCCCACACGCCTCAGTTCGCCCTGAAAGTGCCGCGTATTGGCCCACAGCCGTTCGATCCGCTCCGGCTCCTGCTCCAGAATGTCGAACGCCGCAATGCACGTCGCCGCCACACCGGGCGGATGCGAAGTCGAGAACAGAAACGGCCGCGCCCGGTGGTAGAGGTAGTCGATCAGGTCGCGGCTCCCGCAAACATACCCGCCCAGCGCTCCGATCGCCTTCGACAGCGTCCCCACCTGCACATCCACCTTCCCGTGCGCCCCGAAGTGATCCACCGACCCCCGCCCATTCCGTCCCAGCACCCCAGAAGCGTGCGCGTCGTCCACCATCATGATGGCCCCGTACTTCTCCGCCAGCGCCGCCAGCTTGCCCACGGGCCCAATGTCTCCATCCATTGAGAACACGCCGTCCGTGATCACCAGCTTGTGCCCCGGCTCATTCGCCACTTCCTTCAGCCGCTCCTCGCAGTGCGCCACATCCTTGTGCCGGAAGACCAGGATCTTGGCCCGCGAAAGCCGCGCCCCATCGATGATGCTGGCGTGGTTCAGCTCGTCCGACAAGATGAAATCCTCCTTTCCCAGAATCGAGCTCACCGTGCCCGCGTTGGCCGTGAACCCGCTCTGGAACACCACGCAGGCCTCCACGTTCTTGAAGCGCGCGATCTTCTCCTCGAGATCCATGTGGATGCGCATGGTGCCGGCGATCGTCCGCACCGCGCCCGACCCCACCCCGAAAGCGCGCGTCGCAGCCAGCGCCGCCTCAATCAGTTTCGGGTGGTTGGCCAGCCCCAGGTAGTTGTTGCTGGCCAGGTTGATCACCAGCTTGCCGTCGTAGTGGCACACCGGCGCCTGCTGGTCGTCCAGAATGCGCAGCTTGAAGTGCGTGCCTTTGGCACGCAACTCGTCAAGCACGGCGGTCAGGTGAGCAAGTTGTGGGCGTGGTGCGGTCTCGGTCATGGCGTTCACCTCAATCAAAAAGCATAGCGCGTTCTGCAACCACGGAACCAAGGCCGACCTTCCACGCTTCCAATTCCTCCATTCACCGCCAAACAGACGCCATTCTCTCTCACCATCCGTCCAAAGAAGGGGCCGCACATGACCCACCCATAGCCCGGCCGCGCCTCCGCCGGATACAATGGTGTTCTACGCTTCTGCAATCGGGCGACACACGACTTTTTCTTGAGATTTGGAGCAGGTGCACGTGAGAGGTATGATCCGCCGCAATCTGCGGCTTGAGTTGGTTGCAGGGTTGGGAATCGCACTGGCGATGCCCGCGCTGTCGCTCGCCGCGCAGGACCTGATCAGGCAGGCCACGCTGACCACGCTGACCACTGACGCCCGCGACCTGCGCGGACGCACCACTGCCACCGTCGCTGTCACCGTCAGCGGCGAGGATCGCCTTCCCGCAACCGGCGCTGTCGCCGTCAGCGACCAGGGCCGTCAACTGGCCGGCGCGTCGCTGAACGCCCAGGGCCAGGCCACCCTTGTTCTCGCTCTTCCCGCCGGCGAACACTCCCTCCGCGCCGTCTATGCCGGCGATGCCACCCACCGCGCCTCAGTCTCCGAGGCTGCTGGCGTGCATGGCATGGCCACCACCACTCCCGACTTTCAAGTCTCCGTCTCTCCGGCCACGCTCTCGCTCACCCCCGGCCAATCGGGAACCGTCACCGCATCCGTTACACCTGAGAACAGTTCCGCGCTGTCGGCCCCCATGTTTGTTACGCTCTCCTGCTCCGGCCTTCCCGATGAGGCTGCCTGTACCTTCACGCCGGAGAACGTCGAAATCCTGCCCAATGCCACCGCCGCGCTTACCAGTTCCATGGTCATCGTCACTCAGGCAGACTCTACAACCTCGGCAGCGAATCGCCGCACAAACTCCGTGGCCTGGGCCCTTCTCCTGCCCGGCGCTCTCGGTCTCGGTGGTCTTGCCTGGGGATCCCGCCGTCGTCCCTGGCTCCAGCGGCTTTCGCTCCTGGCACTGGTCGCACTCGTTACCACGCTCGGCGCCACCGCCTGCAACGCGCGGTACGACTACTACAACCACGGCCCGCCCATCCCACCCGCCACCCCCGCTGGCACCTACTCCGTCAAGGTCACCGCCCAGTCCAGCAACGGCGTCACAGCCATCACCAATTCCACCACCTTGGCCTTCACCGTCCAGTAAGTCACCCCAACTTGCGCGGCGAGTCAACCCAGCAATGAAACCCAGTCCGGATGATTCTTCAAAGGCCCCGTGTCCCTTCCGCTTCCTTTCGAGAAAAAACTGCGCAAAGGGCGGGAAACCACGGACCTATTTGTGGAACCTTGCTTTCACGTCGTTGCTTGTCAGCGGTCTAACCGCCCCCGCCCAAACCGCCGACCAGGCCTGGCTCCGCTACCCCTCCAGCGGCCGAACCTTGATCCCGCGCGCCATCCGCGCCCTCGGCCCTGGCCAACTTGAACAATCCGCTGTCCAGGAACTCAAACGCAGCCTGGGTGAATTGGCCAGCGGGTCTCTTACCGCCCGTGCCATCGCAGCCGTGGCGGGCCAGACCATCGTCGGAACTGTTGATGAGGTCCGCAAAGCTTTCCCCAACCTGCTCGTCCCCACCGATCTCGAACCCGACGCCTACTGGCTCTACTGGCAAGGCTCCGGTGACCAGACGCTACTCGTCATCGCCGGCGCAGACGAGGCCGGAGTCCTCTACGGCACATTTGCCCTGCTGCGCCCTCACGACATGAGCGGCGATCCGGACCAGTACGCCAACCTCGGCCACCCCATCCGCTCGCACCCCGCCCTCCCCATCCGCTGGGTCGATGAGTGGGACAACCCCGACGGCTCCATCGAGCGCGGCTATGCCGGCCGCAGCATTTTCTTCGAAGGCGGCAACGTCCGCACCGACCTCACCCCCGTCGCCGAATACGCCCGCCTTCTCGCCTCCATCGGCATCAACGGCCTCAACGTCAACAACGTCAACGCCGCTCCGCAACTCCTGGACGCCGACCACTTGCACCAACTCGCCCGCATTGCCGATGTGCTCCGTCCCTGGGGCGTCCATCTAGCCATGAGCGTAGCCATCGCCAGCCCCCAAACCATCGGCGGCCTTGCAACTTACGATCCCCTCGACCCCGCCGTCAAGGCCTGGTGGACCGCGAAAGTCGCCGAAATCTACTCCCTGATCCCCGACTTCGCCGGCTTCACTGTCAAAGCCGA
>DASWZM010000112.1:0-2436 GCA_036404455.1 Occallatibacter sp.
CAGAAAGTAACTGGCTATGTGCCAGTGATGACATGCTCTTAGCAAATCGTCTGAAAGATGGGATGGCTGCAAGGCATCAATGGTCCCTAAGTAAGTCAGGATCGCCCGGTCCTCTCTTTCGGCTAATTCCACGCCGAGTCCTGTCTTAAGCCCGGGATGAACCCCGATCCGCGACGCATCGATGCCAAGGTCGTTTATCCGGCTGAGACAAAACTCACCGAAGGCGTCCTTCCCCACACATCCGATTGCCCCCACGCGCGCGCCCAGCTTTGCCAGTTGGCTGGCAAAAATATTGGCCGAGCCAGCTAACTATTTGCGCTTGAAGGATTTGCCAAGCGGCAATAGACTGCAGGCGTCTGGCTACAGTGATTGACCCGGCAGGGTGCACGACAAAAATGTGGTGGAATTCATGCAACCTTCCTTCTATAGGATCGTTGCTCCCAGAAGCCCTCGAACCGACCGCTGAGTTTGCAGCAGCGCAAGGCGATGATGGCGTCGGCACCACGGACCGTCCAGTGCATACCACCTCGTTTCAGCCGGCTGCCGATGACGCCTTTGCAGCCAGCTTCCAGCACCCCCGAAGAGGTGCATAGACCCTGGGCGTGGAACTCCGGGTAGCGCATGCGCTGCCGGTTGCGCCGTAGATATTGCAGGCAATCGCGAGCCGCCTTGGAGTGAAGAGCGTGACGAAAGATAGCGACCAGGAGACTCTTCCAGCGACCCTCATCCAGTTGCTTATACCGCCTCTGAGCCCAGCGCTTCGCCTCCTCGCTCGTCTCTCCGTAAAGGCTCTTGGCCAGCTTACTGAGACGGTCCTTGACGTGGAAACGATCCACGATCTGCATCGCCTGGGGGAAGAGTTCCTGCGCCACGTTCCAGATCCAGGAGGCTCCGTCGCCGATCACCACCAGACGCCTGGCCTCTCGGCAGCACCGACGGGTGGCTTCGCGTTCCACGCGCTGGGTGAACTCCGCAAGCTCGCGGTCGGTGTCCAAGGTGGCCGCGCTCTCGATGGCCGCCGAATAGCTCACCGAGCCTTCGTCCCGCACCGGGCACCCTTCCTCATCCCGCGACTCCGCACTCCAAATCGTGCACAGCTTCACCTCTCGTGTCTTGGCCGAACCATCGGGCTGCTTGCCCGCTCGACCGCGCAACTCCGTCGCGCGCACGGGAACCCCCGTCCATGCCCAGATACAAGGTGGGAGCCGAAGGCCGCTCGGACAGGGGTTCGGCGGAGCGCTGCTCCTGCTCAGCAATCTCCGCTCCTAACTGTTCGGCCACGCGCTCGACCTGCTTCGCATTCACCTCCACATCCGCCAACTCGCGCAGCAAGGTGCTCCCCTCCTCAAAGCTAACCGCCGCCCCGACGCTGGCCGCCATGCGCTGGACTGCTGGGGAAAGCGAGGTGCCGCCCTCTAGACCCAGCGCTTGGTCCCGAGGGCAGCACCCCTCGCCGCAGGCCGGACAATGATAATAGGCCCGCTCCAGGTTCAGTCCTCCCAGCACGCTCTGAAAGCGCTTGGCTCGCCGCCCCACGTAGCGGGCCTTCTGGCCGCACCCACACGGCCGGGTGGTGCCGCTCTGGTCGCAGTGATCCGCATTCAAGCGCTCCTCCAGCAGCCGTGCCGCCACGCGCAGCGCCCGGCGTCGCAAGGCCGTCTCCACCGCCTCCAAGTCCAGTTCCTCAACCGCGCCGGTGCCCAGCAGAGCCTCGATCTCTTGCTCTACCTCGGCGACCAACCCCTCCACCAACGCCGTTTTTTTTTATCTCGGAGGAAGACGCGTCGGTCGACTCCTCCAGCCGGGCATCACAAATCTGCCCATTCGTCGCCACCAGGGCGCGAGCCAGTTTGCGAAAGCGCTGGTATTCGGCAATCTGGGCTCGGGTCCGATCAACCGCCGGGCCGGAGGGAATGGCCTTGCTGACCGTCTTGCCCGCGACGGCGTGGGTCACCATCCACATGGGCCCGTGTCCTCGGTCGCCGGGCCGGGCACAGTGGCAGTTGGGCTTGCCACATTTCCGATACCGCTCCACCAGAGAGCCGGGCCGCATTTCGCCCAGCTGAGCGAGCCGGGCCTTGAGTTCTCGATCTCGGTCCTGAAGTTCCTCCAAGCGCAGGGAAAGGGGGTTCATCCAATCCTCCTATCTATCAGTAATACACGCTGACAGATAATAACCCCGCCTCCCAACTGCCGTCAAGCTCTAACTTTTTTGTCGTGCACCCGCCACGTCCTGTCCATTTGACACGGAATGAAAACTACCTTTATGTAGAGTGTGGGGATTCCGTAAGACATACCTTTTTCGCCCTGCACCGCGATCACCAGAGTTACAACCTCAGGACGTCTTGGCCTGTCGTCACTCCTCTGGTGCAAGCGGGCCCATCGAAATCCGTTGATGTCCCGACTCGCGATGGTTGCGTGCCAATCCACGGCTTT
>DASWZM010000113.1:0-9388 GCA_036404455.1 Occallatibacter sp.
CTGCGCAGACAACCGGAGTGATTCGCGGAGGACCATGTGACCCTTCTGACCTGGAACCACGCCTGCACCGTCGGCGTAAAAGCCATGGACGATCAGCACGGCATCCTGATGGATACGCTGAACGAACTTCGTCTGGCGATGGTGCGCGGTTGGGGCCGCGAACAGGTAAGCGAGCTGCTGGACCGGCTGATCGAGTTCACGCGCATGCACTTCTGGAGCGAAGAGCAACTGATGGAGCAAACCGGCTTTCTCGGCCTGGCCGAGCACCGCGCCGAGCACCACCGCTTGCTGGCGCAGATCCTCCAGTTGGCCCACAGGCTGCAACACGGCGAGGCCGTGCACACGAGCGATTCTCTCTGCTTCCTGCACGACTGGTTCATCGACCACTTGGAGGGCCTGGACCAGCAATATGGCGCTTGGCTGAATGAGCACGGCGTGTACTAATGTAATGTCTCTTGCAACGCTTTACAATTGGTCTTTCCGTGCCAATGGGGGGGCATTTTCAGAGCTGATCTGCCGCGATTGACCTTGAGGATGATCTCGTTGGCCATGCTGGAAATTGCTGGGGGCCGCCAGCATCGGCCATGAACTCACATTTCGCGGCGGAGGCCACTCCTGCGCGGAATCGTACCACCTTCCGGCCGCAGATGCGGAGTTGGTCCCGCAATTCCGTAGCAGAGCGGTACAATTCAAGCCAGGCAGTACGGGAAAAAAAGACTCCCGTTAACGAGGAAGACAATGACCCCCGTCCCGCTCGATGAGGCGAGATCAGACCCTCGGCCTCGGGCCGCAGTTGCCGTCGCCCATCCGGACGACGAGACGCTCTGGTGCGGCGGCTACATACTGACGCATCCGGAGTTTCTTTGGCGTATCGTGACCTTATGCAGAGCAGAGGATCCGGACCGGGCTCCGAAGTTCCGCCGGGTCTTGGAGCGATTGGGCGCGAAGGGTGAGATGGCGGATCTCGACGATGGACCCGGCCAGGGGCCGCTGCCTGCCGAGCAGGTTCAGGAGACCGTCTCCCGGCTACTGGCTGGAACCAGCTACAACCTGATTTTGACCCACGGCCCGAAGGGCGAGTACACGCGGCACCGCCGACATGAGGAGTGTTGCCAAGGCGTCGTTGAGCTTTGGCGATCGGGCGGTATCGACACCGGGCGATTGTGGCTGTTTGCTTACGAAGATGGGGGCCGGGCTTACTTGCCCAGGGTTCGCGGCGATGCCGACCGGCGGGACGTGTTGACAGACGACGTCTGGCTCGAAAAGCGCCGGCTGATTACAGATTTTTACGGGTATGGGCCCGACAGTTGGGAAGCACGGAGCGTTCCGCGGGAAGAAGGTTTCTGGTGCTTTGACTCGGCACAAGCTGCGGTAAAGCGAACGACATTTCGGGAGGAACAAACGTGAAAGTGCTTGTGTTGTTCTACTATCCACCACCTCCTGGCGGCCTGGCGATGCAGGGCGACCTTTTGTGCAGGGGCCTGCGCGAGATCGGCGTGGAGGTTTACCCGGTACATCTCGAATCGCCCCTGGAAAAGGAATGGTACTACCGCTGGTTTCAGCCGGACGTGGTAGTGGGCGTGGGGTACTGGGGTTATGTTCCGGACCTGGTCCTGCACCCGCAGAAGTTTGGAATGATGGCGGTCCCATGGCTGGTGGCGGATGGTTTCATCGCGGAATATCGGGACGTCTTGAACGCACTGCCGCTGATCCTGGTCACCTCCAACTGGGTGAAGGAGGTCTACGTCAGGGATGGCATCAGGGGAGACAACATCGAGGTGCTTCCCGTGGGTTGCGGCACGGACCGCTACGTGCCCCATAGCCGCGACGACTTGAAGGTCAAATCGATCCGCAAGGACCTGGGAGTATCCGAGGACCAGTTGATGATTCTGACCGTAGGCGGCGATGGGGCGTCCAAGGGCGCCCGGGAGGTGATGGAGGCGCTGGCGCTGATCGATGCCGAGGTACCCGACTGGAGATATGTCTGCAAGGTCTGGCCTCAAGCGCGCACCGTCCGGCAAAACCTGCTCGATCTCGAATTGGCGGAGCGTCTGGGCATTGACAAGAAGGTCATTTACTCGACCAGCATCGTGTCGCAGAATTTCATGCCCTACTTGCTGGCCGCCTGCGATATCTACGCCGCGCCGTCGCGGCTGGAGGGTTTCGGGATGATCCAGGTGGAGGCCAACGCATGCGAAAAGCCGGTGATCGCGATCGACGCGATGGCATTTCTGGACACGATGGTCCACGGTGAAACGGCATTCCTGGCGAAAGTGGCAGAGGAGAGGAAGATCGACGAGGCGGCATTCGCGGAAGGCCATGGGATCGACGACAGCCATCGAATGAAATTTTCAAAGCCGCGGACAGCGGAGTACCGGGCCAGCGTGCCCGACATCGCCAAATACCTTCTGACACTGATGAATGACAGCGGCCTGCGGCAGGGGATGGGCGAAGCGGGCCGAAAGCATGTCGTCGAGTTGTTCGATTATCGCCAGGTAGCGAGGCGTTTCCTGAAGATCGTGTCCGACCGATTGGGAATTCATTAGAACGTGGCGCGCCGAGAAGCGCGCGCTCCCCGGCGCAGCCCCGCAGGCCATCGAGGTGGCCATTTTTATGGACGAGAAGTCGCTTGCCTCCATCGAAAGGGCCAAAAAGGCGGCCCTCCGCATTCTGCTCCATAACGCGCGGGGGCCGTTTCAAGGCCTGCCCCGGACCGCCGGGTGGGGATACCCGGAACCGTACACGCGGGACCTGATGATTTCAGCCCTGGGCTTTCTGGCCACCGGAAACGAGGAACTCGCAGACGCGCTGCGGCGCACGTTGGTAGCGCTGGCGGAAAATCAGACGGCGCGGGGCCTCATCCCATCACTCGCGCACGATCCAGATGACCGTGGCGCCAGCGATACGACGCCTCTGTTTCTCTTTGGCCTTGCACTTTACAGGAAATCGGCCAACCTGCCGGAGTTCCTTAACGAGGCAGCGCAGAAAGCCCTGAAGTGGATGCAATACCAGAGCCCTGACGACCGGGTGATGGTCTCCCAGCTACCCACCAGCGACTGGCGCGACGAGCAGTGGGTGATGGGTTATGGGCTATACGTGAACACACTGGTTTATGCGTACCTCAAGTTTTATGGCGAGCACGAGTCCGCCGCTCAACTGCGCGAGTTGATGAACTGTCTGGAGGTTTGCGGCAAGGAGAAGAACCCCCATGAGCACGAGGGTCTTGTAGTGCCATCCAAGCCCTACTACGCGCTCTACTCCTACAAGGTTCTGAACAGCGACCGTTTCGATCTGCTGGGCAACAGCCTGGCTATTCTGACTGGGATTGCTTCTCCTGAACGGGCGCTAGATCTGGTGGCATGGATTGAGGCCGAGTGCGAGGCCATGCGGGCTCGCGGAGAGTTGGCCGTGGATTTGCCGCCCTGTTTGTTTCCTTATATCCTGCCCCATCATGCCGATTGGCACCCGCGATACGAGATATATAATCGGCCCGGCGACTACCACAACGGCGGCGTCTGGCCGTTTATCTGCGGCTTCCATGTGGCGGCATGCGTGGCGGCGGGGCGGATGGATCTGGCGAGGCGGAAGCTGTTGGCGTTGACCGAACTGGTCAAGCCGTGGCACGAAAACGAGGCGGAGTGGGGTTTCAACGAGTGGATTCACGCGCAGACCGGCGAGCCCAGCGGGCGCGATTGGCAGACCTGGTCGGCCGCCATGTACCTGTACGCCGCCGGGTGCGTGCAGGAGCAGGGCACCCCGTTCTTCGGCGAGATGCGCACAGGCAAGGCAGGTCAAACGGTCCCAGCATCAGCTCCGTGACCCGGATGTTCGTCTATCCCGCAAATTCTGGCTGGCAGGCGACTCTTCCCGTAGACAACCAAAAGCGCTATCATGTCGCTGGAGAACGACCATGTCCCTATACGTATTTCACTGCCAGGATTGCAACAAGGAGTTCACCAAGACTCTCCACATCTCGGAGCTTGAAAAGGGCGGGGTGGAGTGTCCACACTGCGGCGGCAAGCGGGTAGCCCAAGCGGTAGCGGCGTTCTCCGCCGTTACCTCCAAGAAGAGTTAGGTTGCGGATCAGTCCCAATCACTTCGAGATTTCCGGATCAGGGAGTCTCCTTTGCACATTTTTCCTGTATCACGGTCAAACAGCACCTCTCCAGCCTTGGGCCGGCTATGCCGGCCCGCCGGGCGGCGAGTCCAGGGTTTTATGGCCGGATGGGCGGCGCCCGGCGTCTCCACGGCGCGCTGAGTGCCGCCAGGAGGGCGTCAGGCATAGCGAAAGAGGGCTTTGAAACCATAATCCATGTGCTGCTGGATGTGGCAGTGGAACAGGGAGAGGCCGGGCTGATCGGCGGTGAAATCGACAATAGCGCGACCGTAGTAGGGGACGACGACGGTATCTTTGAGAATGCCGGCAGTCTTCTTGCCGTTGATTTCGGCCAGTTCCCAGAGATGGCGGTGCAGGTGCATGGGATGCGCGTCATCGGTCCGGTTGCGCATCACCAGCCGGTAACGCATGCCCTGTTGTAACACGAACTCGCGCTCATGCGGATAGGGCTTGCCATTCACCAGCCAGAGGTTGAACTTGCCCGCTCCACCGGGAATCTTCCCAAAGATCAGCTCGATGGTCTCCCGCGGAGCAGGTGAGCTGGAGTTGGCCGTCCCAAAGATGGTGTAGTCCCAGGGCGCTTTCGGCGGGTCGACCCATTGCGCCTGACGGTGCTGCCCGGCGTACTCCACCACGACGCCGAGGCCCGACTCGCGAATCATCTTCTCGGTCGAGCCCAGAATCCAGACTCCGGGATGGTTCATCTCGACGACCACGTCAATGCGTTCGCCCGCGCCGAGGAAGATGGAATCGACCATCCGTGGCGCCGGTACCGGGTTTCCGTCGAGCGCGATCACCTTCATCCTGTGACCGGCAAGCGCGATGCGGCGGTTCTCGATGGCACTGGCGTTCAGGAAGTGAATCAGCAGCCTCTGGCCTTCGCGGACGCGGATCGGCTCTCCCGATCCCAGCGCCTTGTCGTTGATGGAGTAGGTCATGGACCCGACCTCGAGGCCGCCGGGATCGGTGTTCAACGCGGCCGGCTTCTCCAGCAGCGGGCCATTGTGGGCATCGTCGTCTTCGTCATCCATCGTGCCGGTGAAGAAGGGCTCCCAGTCGCGCAGGGAGAGGAAAAGCTCCTGGTCGTAGTGGCCGGGGCCGTTCCCGCCATCCACATAGACGAAGCCGAACTGACCGGTATACGCGCCCTTGTGCAGGTCATCCATGGCCATGGCATGCGAGTGGTACCAGCGCGATCCAGCCGGGCCGGGCGTGAATTGGAAGCGGCGCCGGACGTGCGGCGCCACCAACGGCGAACCCTCCTCTTCCGTGCCGTCCACCTCGGCCGGAATGAGCATGCCGTGCCAATGCACCAGCTCCGGCGTATCGGTGTCGTTGATGACGTCGACAGTTACCGGCTTGCCCTCCCGCATGCGCAGCACCGGACCTGGCGCGCTGCCGTTGTAGCCGATGGTGGAGAGAATGTGAGAACGGTCAAGCTCGACCGTGACCGGCGCAATCCGGAGCGTATAGTCCGCGCCGGTCTCGGGGGCCGTGGCGGCCGGGGACATCGCCATCCCGGCCTGCGCCAGCGGCGGCAGCCGCGCCGTTGCGGTATGCGCCAGGGCCACGGCGCCGAGTTTGAGCAAATCCCGCCTTTTCACGATTGTGCCGCCCCTTGATCGTGCCGCCCCTTAATCCTGCCGCACTTGCATGAGTCGTGCATGCCTGCATGGTCTCACGCTCAAAACAACCTGGACAAGCGCCCCCGGGCGCCGGCGCTGGACTCTCTGCAACCAACTCCAGGTTTGCTCCGTCTAACGGGCAAGCGTTCCTGGCGCTCTCGCGCATCTTCCCCCCGCGGAGGTCCCTCCATGAAGCTCATGCAGGCCGCACTGGCGACGGTGGCGGCCGCAGCCTGCAGTGTGGGGCTTCCGGCTTTCCAGCGGACGGCGGATTTCGGCTTCGGCAACGACGACTCGCCATCGAACGTGAAGGCGGAGTTCTACTGGTCGCGCCTGGCCTACACCTCCAACATGGAGAGCTTCAACGGCTATGGCCACGGTTTCTGGGGGTACAATGCCTGGTCGCGCGACTATCCCAAGGCCGACCGTCAGTTTCTCATCGCCATGCACCGGCTGACCCGCATCGATGGCCGGCCAACCGAACAGGTGGTCACGCTGGACTCCGACGAAATATTCAACTATCCATGGATTTACGCGGTGCAGGTGCAAAGGTGGTCGTTCACCGACGCCCAGGCCAGGCGACTGCGGGAGTACCTGCTGAAGGGCGGATTCCTGATGGTGGACGACTTCCACGGCACCGGGGACTGGGAGAACTTCATGAACGGCATGAGGCAGGTGCTTCCCGACCGGCCGGTCGAGGAGCTTGAGAGCAATGACGAGATCTTCCACACGCTCTACGATGTCGACGACAAGATGCAGATACCAGGCGAGCAGTGGATTCGCACCGGCCGCACCTACGAGAAGGACGGTTATCAGCCCAAGTGGCGCGCCATTCGCGACGACAAAGGCCGTATCATCGTGGCCATCTGCCACAACATGCACCTGGGCGACGCATGGGAGTGGGCCGACGATCCGAACTATCCGGAGACCTTCGCGTCCATGGCCTTCCGCGTGGGGCTGGATTACATTCTCTACGGCATGACGCATTAGCCCCTTTGACAGCCCGGAAAGGCAATTGAAAGATCGGGCCAGGGATGTTTACGAGTTTATTCATGACTGTTGGCATGCATGTTTCAGTTCCTTTTCAAGTACCCGAGTCCGGTCTTCACCAAAGGGCGATTCGTGCTGCTCGGCGCCTGGCCCGCGTGGCTGCTGCCGGTGTTGATTGTCGTGGGCGCCGGGGGACTTGGCGTGCTGATCGGCTGGAAACTGCGCACCGCCGCGCCAGGATTGCCAAGCTGGCGCGCGTGGGTGGTCTGGGGGATGCAGTCGGCAATGCTGGCGCTGGTTCTGCTGCTGCTGTGGCAGCCGGCCATGACGCTTGCGGAGCTGAGCTCGCAACAGAACATCGTTGCCGTTGTCGTGGACGACTCACGCAGTATGGGCATCTCGGACAGTGAAGGCGGGACGCGCGAGGCCGCGGCGCTTCGAGCGCTCGAGGACGGCGTTCTCTCCGGGCTGCGGAAGCGGTTCCAGACCCGCATCTACCGGCTTGGCAGTCAACTCACGCGGGCGGATGGACTTGAGGGGATTGCTCCAGTGGAAGCTGCCACACACATCGACGATGGACTGAAGCAACTCACCGCCGAGACGGCGGATCTGCCCGTGGGAGCGGTGCTGCTATTAAGCGACGGCGGCAACAACACGGCGGGCCTGGGCGGGCCTGGGATGGCAGGCTCGGGAATCGGCCTCGATACGTTGCAGGCTTTGCGGAATCGCCGCCTGCCTGTCGATACGATAGGCTTCGGCAAGGAGGAGCACGCGCACGATGTCGAGATTGAAGACGTGAGCGTCGCGGCCAGCGCCCAAGCCAACGCGCGTATCGCCGCAACGGTCAGCCTTACACAACGCGGGTATGCCGGCCAGAAGGCGACGCTCACGGTGCGCGATGGCGACAAGACGCTTGCAGCGCGGGAAGTGACCCTGGCTGCCGATGGTGGAATCCAGACGGAGCCGCTCTTCTTTCCCATTGGCGCAGCCGGCGCCAAGAGTCTTGTGTTCGGCGTGGAACCGCTTGCCGGCGAAGAAAACCTCAACAACAATGCGCTGACGCGGCCCGTGTTCGCAAGCGACGCGAAGCATCGGATTCTGTACGTCGAGGGTGAGCCGCGCTGGGAGTTCAAGTTCATCCGGCGGGCGGAAGAAGACGATCCCACGGTGCAGTTCGTCTCCATGCTGCGCACCAGCGAAAACAAGATCTACCGGCAAGGCATCAGCAGTCCGAGTGAGTTGGCGGACGGATTTCCCGTGCGGCCGGAGGATTTGTTTGGTTACGCAGGCATCATCATCGGCTCCGTCGACGCGGATTACTTCACGCCTCTGCAGCAGGAGTTGCTACGCGAGTATGTCGACCGCCGAGGCGGCGGAATACTCTTCCTGGGCGGCCGGTCGTCCCTCAGCGATGGAGGCTGGGGCGCATCGAGCATGAACGAGCTGCTACCGACCTTCCTGCCGGCAGGAAGGAACAACTTCCATCGCAACTCGGCGACGGTGGAGTTGACGGCGGCGGGCGCGGACTCGCCCATCACCAGGCTGCTCGACGATCCGGCAAAGAACGCCGAGCGCTGGAAGAAGCTGACCTATCTGGCCGACTATGAGGACGCCGGCGCGCCCAAGCCCGGCGCTACCGTACTGGCAGAGCTGAACGCCGGCCGCCGCAATCTGCCGCTGTTAATCACCGAGAGCTACGGCCACGGCCGTACGGCCATCATGGCCACGGGCGGCACATGGCGCTGGCAGATGAGCGAAGCTCTGGGCGATCCCTCGCACGATCTTTTCTGGCAGCAGCTTCTTCGCTGGCTGGTGGCGGAGTCGCCTGGTCCCGTTGCCGCGTCGATGCCGGCGCGGACGCTGTTGGACGAGGGTCGAGCGACCTTGACGGCGCAGGTGCGCGACCGTCAGTTTCAACCGGCGGGGGACGCCCATGTCAGCGCCCGCATTGTTGGACCGGAGGGCGTAAACGCGTTGCTGGACCTGACGCCCTCGCAGGACAATCCCGGCCTGTATCAGACAGAATGGACCGCGGAAAAGCCTGGAACATATCTTGCAGAGGTGACGGCGGAATCCGCGGGCAGTCAGCCCCAGGAGCTGGGCCGTGACGTGTTGACCTTTCAGCGCGAGGATGGGATCGCGGAGAACTTCCACACCGAGCAGAATCGTCCCATGCTGGAGCAGCTCGCATCCGAGACCGGCGGACGCTACTGGAAACCCTCCGAGCTGAAGAATCTGCCGCGGGACATCTCGTACTCCGAAGCAGGCATCTCCGTGCGCACTATCAAGGAGCTGTGGAATATGCCCATCGTCTTCCTGCTGCTGCTGGGGCTGCCAACAACCGAGTGGCTGCTGCGCCGAAAGTGGGGTGTTGTATGAAGCGCGCTCTGCTGTTGGCGATGCTGTGTGCGCTTACATTGCAGGCGCGCGCCACGTCGTACTTCGTCATCGTGGCCGGACTCGGCGGCGAGCAGGATTACGAGGAGCGCTTCACGGCGGCGGCGAAGGACCTTGACAGGATCTTCAAGGCTGCCGGTGGCACGGCGCACGTCTATACGCTGGCCGGCGCACAGTCCACAGCCTTGCAGTTGAGGCAGACGCTGGACGCGGTGGCGCGCGACGCCAAAGCGGACGACGACTTTGCGCTCATCCTGAT
>DASWZM010000114.1:0-2783 GCA_036404455.1 Occallatibacter sp.
AGCCTGGTCCTTGTCCACGCCGGCCAGCCGATAGCTGAGGAGGGTGCGCTGTACGAAATGTTTCGTGGCGGCGCTGGAACCTTCGAGGTCGATGGCCGAAAGAGCGTCGTAGACCTGCCGATTCAGGCTCAGGGCACTGCCGGCCATGGCCACTCGCTGGGCTTCGAGCTGGGCCTGGTCGCGAACCGCTTTGTCGGCGGCCACGGAGTTCAGTACGCCGGCTTGCGCTCCGGCCAGGTTGAGCTGCTCGATGGCCTCATCAAAGAGCCGAAGCGAGTTCTCCGGCGTGCGCGGGCCCTCGACGGCCAGCAAAGCTGCCAGCGAGGCCTGGTGCGCCGCCAGCCGGTCGCTTACCCAGGCAGTCAGCGCCTCTGCAGACGAGGCTCCGCCAGCCTCCCAGGCGTGAAGGTCTTCAGTTGCAGGGGCGACGGCTGGGTTTTCGGTAGACATAGTAAACAAACTCCTTCAAAATTCTAGACTGCCACAACGGTCGAGGTTTACGCTTGTCTCCCACAGAGACGATCGGACGGCCGGAACTTCTGCCCACTCGCGAGCGTATGACAACGCATATTCCAAGGGAGTTCCTTGTCAGGAGGCTCATCGATGGGTACCTTGGGGCAAAATCTCAAATTTGCCGTGCGGCAGTTGCGCCGCAATCCCGGTTTCACGCTCACGGTGATCTTTACGCTGGCGCTTTCGATCGGCGCTAACACCGCGATCTTTTCCATCGTGAATGCGCTCATGCTGAAGAGCCTGCCCTACGCGCACCCGGAGCGGATGGGCGCCATCTTCGCGCGCGCCGTCGGCCCCCTGTCATTCGATGAACGAGTCGACTTCGACGGAGAGCAGTGGGAGTTGCTGCGGGATAATGTTCCGGCGCTGATCTCTGCCGTCGCCGGAGGAACCTCCGGCGTGAATCTCCAGGCTGGGCAGCATGTACAGTATGTCCATGAGGGGCGCATCTCGGCGCATTATCTCGACGTGCTGGCGATCAGACCCGCCGCCGGGCGCAACTTCTCAGAGGCAGAGGACCTTCCCCATGGGCCGAAGACCGCCATTCTGAGCTACGGGATGTGGCGCAACACCTTTGGCGCCGACCGCAATCTGCTTGGACAAACCATCCGGCTGAAGGGCGAGCCGTACACCGTGACAGGCGTGTTGCCTGAGGGCGCAACCACGCCCTTGAATGCGGATGTGTATACGGCCCTGCAGCCCAGCCGCGAAGGGGAGGGCGGGGGATCCAATTATGAGCCAATCACGCGGCTGCGGGATGGCGCCACATGGCAGCAGGCAGACGCCGAGATCAATCGCGCCTGGGCCGGCCGAGCAGCGGAGTTCGCCGAACACAACCCCGGCGCACGGATCACCTGGTATTCCGTGCCGCTGCAGCAAGGCCAGGCGGCCGAACTGCGCCCCAAGGCCTTGACGCTTATGCTGGCGGCGGGAATCATCCTGCTGATTGCCTGCGCCAATCTCGCCGGGCTGGCCCTGGTGCGCATGCTGCGGCGCACTCCTGAGATTGCCACGCGGCTGGCGCTGGGCGCCTCGCGATGGCAGATCCAGAGGCAGCTATGGGTGGAGAATCTGATCCTGGCGATTCTGGGCGGGCTTGCCGGCGTGGGAGTGGGCTTTCTGGCTCTGCGCGGGCTGCTCTCGCTTCTGCCTGAGGACTATCTCCCCGTTGCCGGCGTGCCAATGGATGGCCGGGTGCTTGCGTTCACGCTGGTGGTCGCGTTGTTGACCAGTGTGCTGTTTGGCATGCTGCCGGCGCTCCTCTTCCGCAAGGTCGATCTGCGCTCCTCGATGGCCACCCGCGCGGGAACTGGCGGAGACCGCTTGCGCCTGCGGCAGGCCTTGATTGCCTGCGAAGTGGCCCTGACCGTCGTCTTGCTGGCCGCCTCCGGTCTTCTCATTCGGACACTGATCCACCTGGAGACTCTGCCGGCGGGATTCAATTCGTTGGGGGTGATGACGGCCAAGGCGTCGTTGGACGATGCGCGCTACCACGACCCGGCGGCCTTCAGAAAACTCCTCGATGAGACCACCGCCGCCATGCAGCGGATCCCAGGAGTGCAAAACGCCGCTGTCGGATTGACCTTGCCCTATGAACGCGCCTTGAACGATGCGGTCACCATCCACGATGGAAAAGAGGCCGGGCAACAGTTCGGGACCGACGTGGTCTACATTACGCCGGGCTACTTCGATACGTTGCAGATTCCGCTGCTGCAGGGACGCGGCTTTACCAGCGCGGACGGCCCCGATGCGCAGCCGGTGGTGGTCGTCAACCGGACCTTCGCAAACAAATTCTTCCATGGAGCCAATCCGGTGGGCCGCACCGTGAACAAGAACGCCGTCATTGTGGGGATGGTGGCCGATGTTCAACTTTCGTCGGGATTAAATCCCGTCGCGCCGCTGATGAGCGAAGAGACCATGTATATGCCAGCCGCGCAGATGAACAATCCCCGCTACCTCGCGATGGTTCATATCTGGTTCCAGCCGAGCTGGATTGTCCGCACCGCCGCCCCGGTGGAGGGATTGACAGCGCAAATGCAGCGCGCGCTGACGAGCGCCGATCCCAGCCTGCCCTTTTCGGGCTTTTACAGCATGAGCGACCTGATGGCGAAAACCCTGGCGACCCAACGGATCGAAGTGGCGCTGCTAAGCGCCATGGCGGGCCTCGCCCTGTTGTTGAGCACGGTGGGCATTTTTTCACTGGTGGCCAACATGGTAGTGCAGAGAACCCGCGAGATCGGCATTCGCATCGCGCTGGGTTCGAGCATCCG
>DASWZM010000115.1:0-5557 GCA_036404455.1 Occallatibacter sp.
GACCTGTCGCCGGATAAATTCCGTGTCCTGGCTCATGTGCGCCCGTTGGAGACAAAACACACCGAGCTCGACGGCGCTGATCAGGGTCGTTTCAATGTCATCCTCAGGGATGGAGCGGAAGAAATCAACCACGTCTTTCCGCGAAATCTCCAGATCCGTAATGCGCAAAGATCGTTCGAGTACTGTGATCCGCTTGGACATGAGGCGCCTCGCATAATCTCGGCGATAGTAGACCGCCTTACGGCGCAAACTATATACGTCAACTTCTGCTGGAGTCAGTGACTCGCTTGGTGCAAGTCCCCGACCCCTATTGCTCCGCCAACGTTGCCGCCTTGTTTGACGTTCTTTGGTGCGTGAGCCGGGCGCCCTACGCTGGACGCAGCGAGCCCTCGGCCCTGGGCGATGGCTTTTCTTCTGCCTTCTTCTCGGTGGCTTTCTGCGCAGCGTCGCGATCGAGCATGTAGCGGCTTTCGCCATTTTCCATCGTGCGCGTCAGCAATTTCTGCGAGATCATCGCAAGCACACGACGTTTGCTGACGGGGTTCTGGCTACCGCCTGCCGCGACCATCCGGTACAGCCCTTCCGTCGTGTGGACGAGGTGCGCACCGCCGCGCAGCGACTTGAGAATGTCGCCTTTGCGACGCAACTTCGATCCTAACTTTTCCCTTGATTCTGCATGTTCCGGCTTCTTTTCAGCGAGCTTTTCTCCCGCCCCGGTCGTAGCCAATTGTGAAGCGGTAGCGACCGGCTTCGTCTCCACTTTGGGCGCTGCCGTCGGCACAGCAGTCGTGCCCGGCTTCGTCTCGGGCTTGGGCTCGGAGGTTTCCTTATGCCCGCCGGCGAGCTTGGAATCCGGCATTGCGAGCGGTTTGAGTGGCGCCGGTTTTGCGGCACTATTGACGACTACTGGCGTCTGGGTTGTCGCAGTTGCGGGCTGGGCGGTGGTAACGGGTGCCACGGTCTTCTTGATAACTTCCATTCGGCGTTCCTCCTGGCGCAGATTTCATTCGCACCTGAGTTCTACCGGACTTACCAGAAAGTGCGTAGGAAAGACGCAAGATTTGTGACGACAGAGTTGGTTCCTAACAGGGCTAGCGAATTTCCGGAGACAGCTGTAGGACTTCCTTGATGCCGACGCTGGTGTACAAACCCACGAACCAGTCCTCACACGTTGGCAGGGGTAGCCGGGTAAGTCACAAACGCCCAGGTACGTTTCTTCTTCCCCAGCGTTAAGAAAGCGGCTCAACCTCTCAGCGGCTGCAGACCAGGGTACTTTGGTTGGGTCTCGCGGGTTCGGATCGCCGGGATAGACATACGTCAGCTCAGCAAGCCACTCGTTTGCAATCGCAGCTAGCAAATAATTGTCGGAATTCAACGCGTCTGTTCCGAGCCTGTCCTGACCCGTTCCGCTTGCCTCGTTCCTATCAAATTCTCAGACCAGATTACTCACAACCGACAATTCGCCTGCTCGCAGTCCAGCAGATGGCGCTTTCGACACTGCTTCGGAATTGAACGCAGCAGAAGTGGTCGGGCGAATCGCGGGTGGACGGTGGTGGGGAGAAGTGAACACGGCGAAGACCATAACATGGATGCATGAGTAGATACAAATTAAACATTTGACGCATATTATGGTGCAGCCTAAATTGACCCTTGGAGCCAGAATTTATGGAACTTTGGCAATGACAGCCATCAATAACACTAACTTTGAAAATCATCTCAAATGAGTGAAGCAACAACTTCCGATGTGGCCTTGGTGGGCGACGGTTTGATCGGCATGGCGATCGTCTTTGGAATATGAAAGGGTTCTTATGGCATATCTTGGACGGTCTGATTACGTTGTGATCGGCGGCGGGGTGGTGGGGGTATCCATCGCCTGGGGTTTGGCTCGGGCCGGCGTCAAGCCGCTGATTCTGGACGAGGGCGACCTCGCCCTGCGGGCTTCCCGCGCGAACTTCGCGCTGGTGTTCGTGCAGGGCAAAGGTTTAGGTTTTCCGGACTATGCCCTCGCGTGCATGGCTGCGGCTGAACGCTGGCCGCAATTCGCTTCGGAACTTGAGGCCGAGACCGGAATCGATGTGGCGCTGCGCCAGATGGGCGGATTTTCATTCGGTTTGTCCCAGGCCGAAATGGATCAGCAGCGTGACGCCAGGGAGAAGATTGCCCGCGAAACCGGTGGCCGATCGGCGAATTATGAGGTCCTGAGCTACCGCGAGACCCGCGAACGCCTGCCCGGCATCGGCCCTTCGGTCGCCGGGTCGATTTTCTGCCCGAAGGACGGTCATGTGAACATGCTGCGGCTTTTCTTTGCCCTGCATGCGGCCGTGGCGGCGCGGGGTTGTCAATACCGTGCCAACCACGGTGTGCGGACCATCGAGCCGACGCCCGAGGGTTTCAGGATCATCGGTGACTGGGGGGAAGTGCAGGCCGGAAAGGTGATCCTAGCGGCTGGAATCGACAACCAGCGATTGGCGCCGATGGTCGGGATGGCCTGTCCGCTGAAGAGAGACAAAGGACAGGTCCTCGTCACCGAAAAATGCGCCCCGTTCTTCCCTTACGCCTCCACCGTCATCTGCCAGGGCGATGAGGGCGGCATTAAGATCGGATCCAGCACTGAAGCCCTGTCGGATTCTATTCTGACCAACCAGTCCCTCAGCGCGGTCATCGCGAAGAGGGCGATCCAGGTGTTCCCGCAGCTGGCGACGCTCAACGTCGTGCGCACCTGGACCGGTTTCCGGATCATGCCGCCGGACGGATTCCCGATCTACGAGCAGTCCCGCAGTGCCCCCAGCGCCTTCGTCGCCGCTTGCCATTCCGGCGTGACGCTGGCGCCGAACCACGCGTTCGGGTTGGCGCCGCAGATCTTGGCTGGCCGGCTCGGCGCCGAATTTAGCCCGTTCACAGCGAGGAGGTTTTGTGTTCCACAAGCTCATTGAACCCCAAGAGACCCTGGCCTTCACCTTCGACGGGAAACCACTAAAGGCCGCACGCGGGGACAGCGTCGCGGCTGCGCTCCTCGCGGTTGGCATCATTGCCTTCCGGCACAGTGCCGTCGGCGGGGAGCCCCGCGCGCCTTATTGCATGATGGGCATTTGTTTTGACTGCCTAGTCACCATCGACGGCATCGCCAACCGGCAAAGCTGCCAAGTGGACGTGGCCGAAGGCATGGTCGTTCAAAGCCAACACGGCCCACGCGTCATTGATGGGAGGATCCCGGAATGACCGCTCAGATAATCACCACAGCAACGGACCTGGCTCCGGCCTACGACATCATCGTCGTCGGGGCTGGGCCGGCCGGGCTGACCGCCGCCACCGAGGTCGCGGCCCACAGCATCTCCGCTCTGGTCATCAACGAAAGCAGCGAGCCGGGAGGCCAAATGTACCGCGCGATCACCCGGCTCTCACCGGAGGCCTACGAGTTCCTGGGGCCGGATTATTGGCAGGGCACGGCGCTGGTGGATGCTTTTCATGCCAGCCGTATCAGTTATGCCCCGCGTACGGCTGTCTGGAGTCTGGCTCCCGCCGGGGATGCCCCTTTGAACGGCGCGGGCGCCGGGTTGGAGGTCGGAATTTCCCTTGCCGGCGAGGCCCGCCTGTTGCGGGCCCGCCACGTCATCCTGGCCACCGGCGCCTTCGAACGGCCGATGCCAGTGCCCGGATGGACCTTGCCCGGGGTGATGACGGCTGGTGCCGGGCAGGTCGCACTGAAATCTGCCGGTCTCGTGCCCGAGGGCAGGGTGGTGCTGGCGGGCTGCGGGCCGATGCTCTACCTGCTGGTCTACCAACTGCTGGCTGCGGGGGCCAGAATTTCCGCGGTGCTTGATACGACCGATCGCCGGCAACTGCCCAAAGCCGTGCCCTATCTGCCGGATTTCACTCGTTCAGCCTATTTCTGGAAAGGAGTGAAACTGCTGGTCAAGGTGCTGTCTTCGGTCCGGTTCGTCCGCGGCGTGACCGGGCTCGAGGCCGTCGGCAACGGCCGGGTGGAGAAACTGCGTTTTCGCACCGGCCGGAAGTGGAACGAGATTGACGCCGATGTGGTGATGCTGCACCAGGGCGTTGTTCCCGATATCAGCCTGGCCAGCTCCGCGGGCTGTGCGCTCGAATGGAACGACCGCCAGCTCGCCTTCCAGCCAAGGCTCGACGGCGATGGACAGACAACGGTCAGCGGTATTTCAGTCGCTGGTGACGGTGCCACCATCGGCGGCGCCGCCCTGGCCGAAGTCTCAGGCCGCCTGGCCGCCCTGGGCGCGCTGGCCTCTATCGGCGTCCTGGACCAGACCCGCAAAGCGGACCTGCAAAGGCCCCTGCAACGCATGCTTGCCCGGTTCCGGCGCGGTCGTTCCTTTCTCGACATTCTCTACCGGCCCAGGGACGCCTTCCGCATTCCGACCGACGATGAAACCATTGTCTGCCGCTGCGAAGAGGTGCGGGCGGGCCAGATCCGTTCGGCCATTGCCCTCGGCGCGCCTGGCCCCAATCAGCTGAAGACCTTCCTCCGCTGCGGCATGGGGCCCTGCCAAGGACGCCTCTGCTCGCTCACGGTCACGGAAATGATGGCGGCCGGGCGGAAGGCTGATCCGCAGGATATCGGTTTCTACCGTCTGCGGCCTCCGGTGAAACCGCTCAGCCTCGGTGAACTGGCCTCCCTTCCTGCCACGCCGGAAGCCCTGATGGCCGTCACCGGGAGCCCTCTGGGTGGTTTGCATTCATCACCCGGCCCAGCCACGCCGGAAGCCCTCAAGGCGGTCACTGGCAAGACCACGCCGCTCTGATCAGCACGTCAACCATTCGCCACCGACAGTCTTGACATCGATTCGCCCCATTCCGGAAAGGATTTCAACCATGAGCGATCTCAAACTCGATGCGCGGCGCACGGCCATCGTGGTCAACGATCTCCAGAACATCAATACCAGATTGCCTGGAGCTCCCTTGCCGAGGGCGACCATGACTGAAAACATCGTTCGGCTGCTCGCCGCTGGGCGCCGGGCGGGCGCACAGCCTGTCCTGATCCACGCGGGTGGCGCGCCGGATGGCGCCGACCGGCTGAAGCCGACGACCGACGAACCGATACGGCCGGCCGGACCGCTGCCGCCGGACTGGAGCGAGCTGCTTCCCGAGCTTGATCGCCAGCCCAGCGATATTGTAATCCTGAAGCGCCAGTGGGGCGCCTTCTACGGTACCGACCTCGACCTGCAGCTGCGCCGCCGGGGGTTGGGAACCATCGTCATCTGCGGCATTGCCACCGAGCTCGGCGTGGAGAGTACGGCCCGCAATGCTTATGAGCTCGGCTACGACCTGGTGTTCGCGGCCGATGCGATGACGGGCATCCATGCTGAGAGCCACGCCAACTCCATCGAGCGCATCTTTCCGCGCATGGGGCGAGTGCGCACAACCGACGAGATCATAGCGGCCTTCGATGCGTGACCGCCGTGGCGACCACTCTTGCGCCAATGCCCCCACAGCCGGCCGGCTGGCTGCCTGCCTGTGACTCCGCTCAAAGCCCGGGCAACGCGTCAAGCTTGCTCCGTACCGCGCTGACGAATGCCGCGCCGAGCGT
>DASWZM010000116.1:0-3395 GCA_036404455.1 Occallatibacter sp.
GGGGACCTGGTGGGCAGCACAGCGCTGATCAAGGCGGCCAACCTGGGCCATCTCGACGTGGTGACGCTGCTGCTGGCCAGTGGCGCCAAAATCGACGCCAGGGACTCGCAAGGCGAAACGGCGCTGATGGAGGCAGCCCTCAGGGGCCATCTCGAGGTGGTCACGCTGCTCGTGGCCAAGGGCGCCAAAATCGATGCCAGCGACAGCGGCGGCGCCACGGCGCTCATCGAGGCGGCCGACGGCGGCCGCACGGACGTTGTGAAGTTGCTCCTGGAGAAGGGAGCCAGCATCCATGCCACGGAAGACGACGGCACGACGGTGCTGATCCGGGCCATCGACGGTGGCGATGCCAATGACCAACCGGTCCTTTTGAGTCTGCTTCTGGACAAGGGCGCCGACGTCAATGCCCAGACCAACGTCGGCTCGACGGCACTGATGGCGGCGACGTCCATGGGCATGGTGAACAAGATGACCTTGCTGCTGGCGCGGGGAGCCAACGTTGAGCTCAGGGACGACCTCGGGGAAACGGCGCTGATGGACGCAGCCTCCAATAGCGAAACTGCGCCTGTGGCGCTGCTGCTGGCAAATCACGCCAACGTCAATGAAGCTGACTTGAGCGGCATGACGCCGCTGATGTGGGCGGCCTCCTACGGCTTCACAGACATCGTCGCGCTGCTACTGGAAAACGGAGCAAACATCGACGCCAAGGATAACGCCGGGGATACCGCATTATCGTTGGCGGCCTCCAAACAGCATGCCGACATGGTGAAGCTGCTCCAGGCAAAAGGCACCCACTGAGCCTCGACGCGGGCAAAGACTGCGGCGAATAGAAGAAAATCCCGATCGTATCCGAGCGGCGAAAATGAATGCGGGCGGATACGACCGGAACTCAGAAAATCGACGAGTTGAAATCAGCGATAAACTGGATTCCCGGCACATCGAGTGGGAGCAACTGTGCGTCTCCGGTCAGGTAGAGGTCGATTCCCGCGGAGGCCGCGCACGCCAAGTGAGCAGCATCGGCGACTTTCAACTTTTCCTTCGCGCGCAGCAGACTGAAGGGGCGCATCGCGCCAGCATCGAAAGGAAGAAAGCGAAAGCCAATCTCCGCCAGGGATTCGCGCACCGCCGCGGCTTTGAGCGGCTGGTCGAAGCGTTCCACTCCGGCCATTACTTCGGCTGCAGCAAGGCAACTCGTAAACAGGGCATCGCCTCGTCTGCGGGAACGCGCCAGGAGAGCCTCTGCTCGCGGCCGGAATGCCGGGTTGCCTTCGAGCAGATAAATCAGAAGCATCGTGTCCCAGTAAACGCGGCTCATGGCGCGTCCTCTTCGTCGTAGCCGCGTACCCAACGCAAAAACGCCTCGCCGCCTCCCATGGATGCGATCTCGTCCTTCATGAGCCCGCTGAGCTTTCCCGTCATGCGGTGCGCCCATTCTTCCGGTGTCTCCACGGGGCTCGCCTGCTCCAACTTCCCCTGTAGCCCGGTCGAGCCGGAGTTCGCTGCGGGATTTGCGACGCGATAGCGAACCACGACCGTCGTGCTTAGCTTCTTAGGAGGTCCGTCGACGCCTTCGATCACCAATCCATGAGCGCGTAGAAACTTCTCCGCTTGAATCGCAGTACATACCTGGGGCCAATTCCGCGCAGGAAATCCCAGAGGCTCCAAATGCCGCATCAAGTCCCGCACGGCTACTGAAAATTCCGATTTGCCGGCGCGGATCGCCGGAAGGACGTACTTCTCCGAAGCCACAGACCGTACCTGATCGCTTAGTCCGTAGTTCATAGAGTCCCTCCTGTTCCCGAGGCAGTCGCCAGTCAGGAACACTTGCGAGAATAGAACAAGACAGACAGTCTGTCAATTATAGAAATAGACAGTCTAGTTCGTCCAAATGCAAGTCCCAATCTCTCAATGTTCCAAAGAGCCCCCTGCCCCCGGCGGTGTATTCTCGACTCTGCATGAAACGCGTCATTACAGCACTCATACTGGTTCCGCTCGTTCTGTTTCTGATTTTCCTGGGGCCGCAGTGGCAATGGCTGTTTTCGCTCTTCGTGGCCGGGGTGGCGGCGCTGGCGGGGTGGGAGTATCTGGGCCTCACCAAACGCTGCGGAGCCAATCCGCCGCGGGTTGCCACGCTGGTTGCGCTCCTGGCGCTCTTTGCCTCCAACTTTCAATGGCCCGACTCCGATCACCTTTTGGCTATCTTCGGCATCCTGGGCCTTGGCCTGCTGGTCTATTGCACCTTCTTCAAGCCGGTGGATGAGGTCATTGCCGACGCTTCCGCCTCCATCTTCTGCCTGCTTTATACCGGCCTCACATTGATTGCCCTGCCGGCGCTGCGCGAGCCGCCCTACGGTTCTTCCTCGGTGCTGCTGTTTCTGCTTTTCGTGGTGTGGGCCGGCGACACCTCGGCCTACTATGTGGGCCGCCCCTGGGGCCGGCACAAGCTGGCGCCCAAGCTGAGCCCCGGCAAAAGCTGGGAGGGCGCAGTGGCCTCCGTGGCCGGAAGCATGCTGATCGCTGCGGCGCTGGTGGGGCTGGCAACGCTGCAACAGAAGCCGTGGGACTCGATCATCCTCAGCTGGCTGGAGCGGGTCTGTCCGGCGGCCATTCTTACCTATCCTGAAGAGCTTTGGTACTGGCTCGTGCTGGCCGCGGTGGTAAATGTGGCCGGGCAGGTGGGCGATCTGGCCGAGTCGGCGCTCAAGCGTTCGGCGGGAGTGAAAGACTCCGGCGACCTGCTGCCAGGCCACGGCGGTGTGCTCGACCGCATCGATGCTCTGCTGCTCGCCGCCCCGGTCCTGTGGTACGCGCAGGTGCTTCACCAGAGGTTTTGACACAGGTTTCAGGTGTCAGGTTTCAGGTGTCAGCTTTTGGCCGTTGGCTGTCTGCTGTTTTGCTGGAACTATGGGCAGGTCAGCTGTGCTGTTGCAGAAACCCGGCCGCATCCCCCGCCGCAGGCAGTGATCGCATTGCACACGGGGCCCGTGTAGCCATAATCCGGATCCCATGCGAAGACCATGTAAATTCCCGACGCTCCGCTGGCGCAAGCCGCGATTCCCGTTGTGGAGACCGTGACGTCGCTGGTGGGGGCAGAATCCACCTCGGTGCACGCTCCCCAGGTGGCGCTTTGCGGCGTGACCGTGGTCGGCGACGTGCTCCAGTAGCCTGTAGTCGTAAACTGCACCGCCGAACCGTTTGCGCTGGTTGCTGCCGGGCTGATGCTGAGTGAATCCAGTTGCCGATTGCCGGAATTTCCGGCAATGCACCCGGCAATTACCATCGCCGCCGGCAACACGCAAACCAATATGAGAGGAGACCTTTTCATCACTTTCCCTCCCCGCCCGCAAATATAGACGGGTACTCTGGGCCGTTGGTTTAGGGGCAGGAAGCTTCTG
>DASWZM010000117.1:0-4848 GCA_036404455.1 Occallatibacter sp.
ACGGCTTTGAGTACCTGCCGCCAGTACCCCGGATGGTCCGGGGCCTGGCAGGACGGGATTAGGCCTCTCAAGCTTCCCGGGAGGTCGTTTGTCTGTTAAATGTTGTACTCATATACACATTACACTTCACCGACGCTCCCTGTCAAACAAATTCAGGGCCGCGCTGATTGAATTCCATGGTGAGTATGGGCTCAACATTATCTCGATCCAAAGCTACGATCCTGAACACCGATATCGAAGGCATTGCCGAAGCCTGGAAATCCCTGGGCATCCCCGGCAAGGGAGCAGCGCTTGGTCTCGTGGCCATGCTGCCCTTCATCCCCGGCATGCTGGGCTCACGGAAGTCCGGCGGCGAGCTCCGCGACATCTACTCCGGCGAAGAGCCGGTGGCCGTCAAACAGGGCCGCTGGTGGGAACTGGGATCGACTCCGTATGAAGGCGGACGCATCAAGGCCTGGCGCCCACACTGGAGCGTGCTGCACAAGTCCAGGGCGGAAGACATCTCCCTCTACGGATCGGAAGGGGAGAAGTGGGCCCACAATCCGCTCCTCCATCCCATCAAGTACCTGCACGATCCTTATTACCTCGAAAAGCTGCACTATGAGGACCGGCCCTACCCCGTAGCCTCCCCGGCGTTCACCAACGTGCCCCTGTTCGGCCCCCTGTTGGCCGCCACCATCGGGCGCATCGTGAAACCCCCGGTCAGGATGCATGAAGAGGAGTGGGACGGGAAGGAATACTCCCTCTACTCGACCCGCATCGAGCCCAAAGGGCCGGATGCACTCCCGCCGCCGAGACCCAGGGACGAATTTACCCTGGGCCGCGCCATGGGACAGGAAGCCAACATCCTTGCCGAGTACACCGGGCTCTACGGCTTCATCGCCAAGAGCACCTATCAGGGGCTGTTCCCGGACACCAACAGTAAGGGCAAGCAGGTCTTCTACCTGGGCTCGCGGCAGATGGATAACTTCTCCCGCCGTTACTACGAGCAGGAGCTGGGCGCCGGCATCGGGCCATCCGTGGCCGGCACCGAACACTTCGGCTACACCGAGCCCTTCCGCCGCTTCGTGCAGCGGGAGAGCTTCGAGCCCCAGGCCAATGAGATCCCCAATACAGCGCCGAGCTGGCTGCCCGGCGACGATTACTAAACCAACTTCAAGGTAGGCGATCCCTACGTCAAGGTTGACCAGGGCTATGCCCGCCTGCCCGGCGCCGGCTATGAAACGCTCCACCCTGAACTGAAGGGAACCGACCCCGAAGACTATCCGGACATCAACAAGCTGGCCATCCTGGCCGACGTGGCGCACTATTTCCGTGAATATAACTAGGTAAAGGCGTCCTTTTCCCCTTTTTGCCACCTTTGAAAAGAACTCCAGCCTACGCGGCATATGCTGCACTATGTCCATGTATATGAATCGCTTGCAAGCGCCATTCCCTGGCCAATAACGATCGCTGTCCCGCGGCGCCGGCCTAGCCCGTCTCACGGCCCCCGGAAACTGCGCCAACCGGTCCCGGAAACTGCGCCAACCGAGCCCACTTGTCCCTGTTCTCCCGGCTTCCCGCCGGCCGTCTCGCCATACTCCAGACGGTATTCGTCCCATGATGATGACCGCAAGCACCATTCCCTGGCCATTGGCGATCGCTGTCCCCCGGCGCCGGCCTGGCCAGTCTCACGGCCCCCTGAAACTGCGCCAACCGGTCCCGGAAACTGCGCCAACCGGGCCCTGTCCGCTCCCTGCTTTCCCGGCTTCCCGCCAGGGGGAGTCTCTCCATGTTCCCGGTTCCGGGTTCCGGGTTCCGGCCATGTTCCGGATGCTGTTTTCTGTCCGTCGAGCTGATCCAGTGATGCAATCATCTTGACCTGTCCCTGACGTGGGTCCGGGATCGACTGGATCTGCATTCCATGAATGCCTGATTGCGTCTTTGCCTGGCGCCGCGGACTCTGCCTGGTTCTGGTGCTCTCTCCTTTATTCTTGCCGCGCGGGGAGGGTCGATTTTGAAGACGGAATCTACGCCTATGTCTTGCGCGGCGGAACTTTCCCCGCCGGGCACCGAAATTCAAGATATTCAAGATATTCAACCGGGAACAGGATCCCCTGCTTCCCGCCGGCTGGCCGCCGGCTGCTTCGTCCAATGTGGACTGCTACTAGGATCTGGATCTGGAGATTCCAACTGGCCCGCCGCGTCGGCTTGACGCCGACCGCTTGCCGCTTTGGCAGTCATACGTTCAGCACCCTGAAGTCAACAAGGGTATACCAATTCTGGCGTCCGAGAAACGTTCTTTCCCGGACTCTGGCACAGCGCTTTGCCAGACAAGCGACGCTGGTTCACCCGCTCAATGGCAAAGAGAAGGCTCCATTGAACAATCGGTTCAAAAGCCTGCAGACCGCTATAAACTAGCTATTTCATGGCAGAGACACCCGAAGAACAAGCCCGCGAGACCATCGACTGCATGCTTGCAGCCGCTGGATGGCTCATCCAGGACCGGACCGATGCCAATATCGACGCCGGCCGAGGCGTTGCCATCCGCGAATTCGCCTTGGGGCGGGGCTTTGGCGAAGCCGACTACCTCCTGTTCGTGGACGGTCAGGCCGCCGGCGTCGTTGAGGCAAAAAAGGAGGGTACAGCCCTCATCGGCGTTGAAATCCAGACTCAGAAATACAGCGAAGGCATACCCGCAGCTCTCCCCGCCCCGCGTCGCCCTTTGCCGTTCCTTTATCAGTCCACCGGCATCGAGACGCGCTTTACCAATCTGCTTGAACCCAACGCCTCCAGCCGCGCCCTCTTCAGCTTCCATCGGCCTGAGACCCTCTCCCAATGGTTGCAGGACGAATTGGCCAGCCCCGGCTCCACCTCCAAAGCGCGCCTGGCCTCCATGCCGTTGCTGTCGCGCTTCGGCCTCTGGCCGGCCCAGTTTACCGCGATCACCGCGCTTGAGGACTCGCTCGCTCACGGCCGCCGCCGTTCCCTGATCCAGATGGCCACCGGGGCTGGCAAGACCTACACCGCCTGCAGCGCCCTCTACCGGCTCGTCAAGTTTGCTGGCGCCCGCCGCGTGCTCTTCCTGGTGGACCGCGGCAACCTGGGCCGCCAGACCCTTAAGGAGTTCCAGGCCTTCCGCACTCCCGACGACGGCCGCATCTTCACCGAGCTTTACAACGTGCAGCACCTGCAATCCAGCCGCATCGATCCGGTGGCCAAGGTCTGCATCTCCACCATCCAGCGCCTCTACTCCATGCTCAAAGGCGAAGAGCTGGACCCCGAGCAGGACGAACAGTCCGGCTTCTCGCTCGAAATGCTCAAGCGCCCGCCCGACCCCATCGCCTACAACCCCGCCATCCCCATCGAGACCTTCGACCTCATCGTCACCGACGAGTGCCACCGCTCCATCTACAACCTCTGGCGCCAGGTGCTGGAGTACTTCGATGCCTCGCTCATCGGCCTCACCGCCACACCCTCCAAGCAGACCCTCGGCTTCTTCAACCAGAACCTCATCATGGAGTACCCCTTTGAGCGGGCGGTCGCCGACGGCGTCAACGTCGATTTTGACCTCTACACCATCCGCACCCTCATCTCCGAGCACGGCAGCATCATCAATGCCGGCTTCCAGGTGGACTACCGCGACCGCCAGACGCGCAAGGTCCGCTGGGAACTGGCCGACCAGGACATCCCCTACGACGCCGACGAGCTCGACCGCCGCGTCGTCGTGCCCGACCAGATCCGCACCATCGTTTGCTCCTTCCGCGACCGCCTCTTCACCGACATCTTCCCCGGCCGTACCGAAGTGCCCAAGACCCTTATCTTCGCCAAAGACGACAGCCACGCCGACGACATCGTCCAGATCATCCGCGAAGAATTCGGCAAGGGCGATGACTTCGCCCATAAGATCACCTACCGCACCGGCTCCGCCAAGGTCCGCGTCAAAAAGACTGACAAGGACGGCAACGAGTACGAAGTGGACGAATGGAAATCCTCGGGCCTCACCCCAGAAGATCGGCTCAGCCAGTTCCGCACAGCCTACAATCCCCGCATCGCCGTGACGGTGGACATGATCGCCACCGGCACTGACATCAAGCCGCTCGAGATCGTCTTCTTCATGCGCGCCGTCAAGAGCCGCACCATGTTCGAGCAGATGAAAGGCCGCGGCTCCCGCGTCGTCACGCCCACTGAACTGCAGAACGTCACCCCGGACGGCCGGTATAAGGACCACTTCGTCATCATTGATGCCGTCGGCCTTGAGCCGGAGAAGATGCAGGACACGCAGCCGCTCGAACGCAAGCGCAACGTCAGCCTGGAGAAGCTCTTCGAGCTGGTCACCTTCGGCAACCGCGACGAGGACGTGCTCAGCTCCATCGCGGCGCGTCTCGCCAGGCTCGACCGCGAGCTCACCCCCAACGACCGCACCGCCCTTACCGAAACAGCAAACGGCCAATCGCTCGCCGCCATCGCCGGCGAAATCGTCACTGCCCTCGACCCCGACCGGCACATCGAAGCCGCCCGCGCCGCCGCCCGTATCGCCTCGGGCGAACAGGCCGAGCCTACAACTGCCGAGCCCACAGAAACTGAAATCGCCCAGGCCCGCCGTAAGCTCCTGCACCAGGCCGCGAAGCCGCTCGCCGCCAATCCCGCCCTGCGCAACCTCATCCTTGGCATCAAGAAGAGTTACGAGCAGATCATCGACACCGTCAACCAGGACCAGCTCCTGGAAGCCGGCCCCGCGGAAGTGGTCCGCGAACGCGCCCTGCGCATGGTGCAATCGTTCGAGCAGTTCCTCCGCGACAACAAGGATGAAATTGAAGTGCTGCACATCCTCTACAGCAAGCCCTACGCCGTGGGCCTCTCGCTCAA
>DASWZM010000118.1:0-5417 GCA_036404455.1 Occallatibacter sp.
AGCCGGTGACGCTCGAGCAGTATCTGAGCCCGTCCTACCGGAGCGGCGCTCTCTTCAACACTCGCCCCACAGCCCGCGAGGCGCGGGTGTTGAAGTATCTCTCGAATTCGTTGCTGACCTCGTATGCGGACCTGGTGGTGGTCGACACCCTCATGCGGTTGAGCGGCAACTCGCGCGACAGGCTAGCCATTCGCTCGGCCCGGGAGTTCCGCCCGCGCGACCTTGAGCAGGGCGCGTTTGTCTTTGTCGGCAGCCCCAGCTCCAATCCCTGGGTCTCCTTATTCCAGGACAAGCTCAACTTTCAGGAACGCGAGGGCATCGTCGGTGAAAGCCCCAAGTTCTTCCAGAATCTACATCCCAGAACCGGCGAGCAAGAGACCTACCACGGGCTGACCTTCACCGGCAGCTCGGGTGAGGACTACGCCACCATCTCACTGCTGCCTCTCGCCAACGGCCGCGGCAGCGTTCTCATCCTGCAAGGATTGCAACAGGAGGGTACCGAGGCTGCCGGGCTCTTCCTGGCCGATGCCGGCAACCGGCAAAGGCTTCAGGAGGCTCTCGGCATCTCTGGCGCCCCTGGCCAGCCTATCTACTTCGAGGCCCTCATTCGCACCCAGGCCGTCGCTGGCGCTCCCAATGCCGCCTCCATCATCGCCACGCGCGTAATTCACCCCTGAACCGCGCCTGGCCCAACTCCTGCCGGCGTGAGGGTGGTGGATAAGACCGGGCTCGGTTCACTGTAGAATCTCGATCACACGCGCCTCTTGCGGATCCAGCTTCAACTCCACCCATCCTCCTTGCGCCTGTAGCATCCGGCTGTGCGTCCGGTCGTGGACTCTGCCTTGCCCTTTTGCCATCTCGACCTTGACCCGCGTTTCTCCCGGCGATGGATTGTAATAAAGGAATGCCGGAGGCAGGTCGCGATCCAGGAAGTCAGTCTTGGCCAGGTCCCAGCGCAGCAGCCACGGATCGCCCTGCGGCTGAACCATCTTATCCAGCCACATCACATAAGCGCCGCCATAGATCGAGCGGTGCCCCGCGAAGTCGCCCGTTGCATAGGGGCTGTGGCCCTTTTCTTCGCGGCTCAAACGCTCGTATGGAATCATCGCCGGCAATTCCGGACGGCTCTGGTCTTCGCGCGGCAGATACTCCGGATAGAACCAGCGCAGGTTCGCCGCCGCGTTCAGCGCATACCGCGCCACCTCCTCGGCCAGCTCCGGACGGAAGCGCACCGCCGGCAAAAGATACGGCAGCGCCACCATCGACTCCATACTGTAAACCTGGTCGGCGGGCTCGGTCCGGAATCCCGCCAGCAGCCCGTTGACCTCGTGTCCGCCCCAGCGGCCCGCCGCCATCAGCCCGGCCTTCGAGTCCAACACAAACCCCAGCGCTTTCCTCGTGTTGGTTGGATACCCCATCGCCTCCAGGCGTGCAGCAGCCATCACCGCCATGGCTCCGCTTGGAACCTCGTACCACGGGTTCGCGGCGAAATCCATATACCGGTCAATTCCAATCTTGGCCTCTGCCAGGCAGAACTTCTTTCCGGTCAGCTTCCACGCCAGCAGCATCACGTACGCGTAGCCGCCCACTGCATCGGGCTGCCGGTAGATGTCGTGGTTTGTAAAGGCCGCCCCCTTGGCAAAGTCGTAGCCCTGGCTGTTGAAGTCGTACTTGATCTGCCGCGCCATCTCTTTCAGCCGCTCCGCGCTCCTCTCCACCCGCGCCAGCCACTCCGCATCCTGGCCAAAGCGCAGCCGGATCAGCCCATAGGCCAGCGCGGTTACATTCATCAAATACCAGTACTCGCACAGCGTTGCCCCGGCGCCGTCCAGAAACAGTCCATACGGTTTGCTGAAGTAACCCTTCAGCGATGCCCCCAGGCCTTCCAGCCCCTCTCCACGCAGTTCCTTGCCAAGCGCCATTGGCCCATAGGTAGTCAGTCCTCCGTCCTCCACTCCTTCCAGCGCTGAAGGAAACACCTGGCGCCCGTCCTTTGCGCGCAGATTCACTCCGTGCGCGGGATCCATCACGTAAGCCTCAAACGCACTGGCCAGCGCGTGGAAATCCAGGGGCTGTTCTTCCGGGCGAACTGGCAGTCCGCTCCAGCCGGACGTACCTGTGGCCACTCCGATCGCCCGCTCCGTCCACCCGGCCAGTCCCAGGGCCGCCACACCCGCCAGGAACTCCCGGCGGTTCGGCATCCAGCCTCCACGAACTATCGCGCGCTCCTCGCTGTTCATCTTTTCCTCTTCCATCAGTCCCACCCTTCGACCTGAAAATCGTACCCTCAGCCTGCGAGGAACCCATCCATCCGCCGGCTACGCGGAGACAAATCCCCAATCTTTACTCCGATGCCTGAATCCGCCCAGTAGTTAATCTGGAAGATAAATCCCAAACACCGGATTCACATGGGATTCTCCATGCGAACAGGGCCAAACGCCCAGGCTCAAGCTCAAGATACTACTTGGATCCGCTCAAGTCAGCAAAACGCAAAATGCTGGATTTCGAGGGCTCTTGCAAGTCGAATCGCGCCGGAGAGCTTGCCCTTTGCCTGATCACCCGGAAATATCGCCGTCCGCTGCCGGAGCGCGCTTCAAGCCACTGGCCGGTTGCGTTCACGCGCTCGGGCTGAAGTATTCCCTTTGCGCCCTACACGGAATGAAATTCGCAGGTTAAGCACCGCACTCGGCAAGGCGGGCCGACCCATCGGGTTCAGCCTATCGTCATCCTTGAGGAGCAGGCAGCATCGCCCCCAACTGTGTAGGCGCAATCAACTCGATTTCGTGATCGCGCTGTAACTGCTCATCGAGCCGGTCGGCATTTGAATCCTGGACGAGAAGGTGCTGGTGGTGGGAAAGAACAATCCCCGCTACACGCTGGAGCCGAAGTCCTCCATTCAGTTTTCCGGCGATTGCATGGCGTAGGTTTCCACCGTGCGTGCCCAGTTGCCGACACTGACCAGGGAGTTAATCTGCCCGGTGCAGCTGAAGCTTCCGCCGCTGCCGATGCCGCAGGTGCCGTCCGGACCAGTCGCCATGAGGGTCTTGAAAAGGCCGGTGCCGCCACTGGCGAGGTTTGAGACATAAAGCGCGGACCAACCTGTGCTGTCGTTCATGAAGGCACCCGGCGTTTGTGATTAGTTGGGAGAGAACAGCAACGGCAAGGGCGGTTGGGTTGAGGTTGTACATCCCACCCGCGATAATGCTGCGAAGGATGGGGCGCCCGGGCGCTTGAGGTTGGTTGAAGAGTGACTATCTTGGTGGAGTTTGGCAGGAGGCGGCGCGGGTTAGGAGGAGGACGCGTTCGCGGGTGTTTTGGGTGAGGGAGGCGGCGAGTTCGAATTGAGTTCGGGCTTCGTGATGGCGGCCTAGTTTGTAGAGGAGGTCGGCGCGGACGCTCGGGAGGAGGTGGTAGCGGTCGAGGGAGGGGTCGGTGGCGAGAGCTTCTACGAGGTCGAGGGCGGCCTGGGGGCCGTTGGCCATGGAGACGGCTACGGCGCGATTGAGCTCGATGACTGGGGATGGGGTTAGGTGAGCTAGTTCGGTATAGAGGGATACAATGCGGGCCCAGTCGGTTGCTTCGGGGGTGTGGGCTCGTGCGTGGCAGGCGGCGATTTCGGCCTGAAGGAGGTAGGGGCCGCGGGTTGGGGTGTTTTTTGGGGCGGAGCTTATGTCTGTGGGACTTTTGTTTGTGGTGCTGTTTGTGTTCAGGATGTTTGTGGCTCGGTCGATTGCGGCGAGGCCTCTGCGGATGAGGAGGAGGTCCCAGTGGGCTCGGTTTTGATCGAGGAGGAGGATTGGTTCGCCGCTAGGGCCGATGCGGGCTCGGGTGCGGGAGGCCTGGATCTCCATGAGGGCGACCAGGCCGTGGACTTCGGATTCCTGCGGGGTGAGTTCGGCGAGGATGCGGCCGAGGCGGAGGGCGTCTTCGCAGAGGGTGGGGCGGATGAGGTCGTCTCCGGCGGTGGCGGAGTAGCCCTCGTTGAAGATGAGGTAGATGACTTCGAGTACGGAGGATATGCGGGCGGCGAGCTCGGGGCCCCGAGGAACTTCGAAGGGGATGTGTTTTTCGGCGAGGGTGCGTTTGGCGCGGACGATGCGCTGAGCGATGGTGGGTTCGGGGGTGAGGAAGGCGCGGGCGATCTCAGCGGTGGTGAGGCCGCCGAGGAGGCGGAGGCTGAGGGCGGCGCGGGACTCGGTGGAGAGGATCGGGTGACAGGAGATGAAGACGAGGCGGAGGAGGTCGTCTCCGATGGGGTCGTCGAGGGTGGAGTTGAGGTCGGGCGAGGTTTGTTCGAGGGCTTCGAGTTCGCGGGCGAGCTCTTCGTGTTTACGCTCGGCGACGGCGTTGCGGCGGAACAGATCGATGGCGCGGCGTTTGGCGGTTGCGGTGAGCCATGCGCCGGGGTTTTCGGGGACTCCGGTTCGCGGCCACTGTTCCAGGGCGGCGACAAGTGCTTCCTGCGCGAGGTCTTCGGCTAGGTCTAAGTCGCGGGTGAGGCGGGTGAGGCCGGCGATGACGCGCGCTCGCTCGATGCGCCAGACGGCTTCGATGGTGCGATGGAAGACCTGATGTGGATCGGTAGCTGTCACTGCTACCGATCACACCAGATTCAATCCGTGGATGCAAGAGCGGCTATTTGTTGGCGGTCTGATTTGGCAGCTCAGCTCGTTTCGCTACTTTGTGCTGGATCTGCTCTTCGGACAGTATGGGTGCGAAGTCTTCCATCTCAAAGACTTGGCGAATTTCGACTTCGGAGTTGCTGTCGTGGGGGTGGGGGCAACGCTTGACCCACTCGATGGCCTCTTCGAGGGACTTGACCTGCCAGAGCCAGAAGCCGGCGATGAGCTCTTTGGCCTCGGTGAAGGGGCCGTCAACGACGGTGCGGTGGGTGCCGGAGAATTTGACGCGTGCGCCTTTGGAGCTGGGATGGAGGCCGTCCATGGCGAGCACTACGCCAGCCTTGATGAGCTCTTCGTTGAACTTGCCCATCTCGGCCAGGAGCTCTGGATCGGGGAGGGCGCCTTCTTTTTCTGACTCTGGGGTTGATTTGACGATGACCATGAATCGCATTGCGAAATCTCCTTTGGGTTGGGCGATGGCTGGGTGGCTTGTTTTCGGGTTCAGCTATTTATTGGCGGTCTGAAGTGGCAGCTCAGCCCGTTTCGCAACTTTGTGCTGGATCTGCTCTTCGGACAGGATGGGTGCGAAGTCTTCCATCTCAAAGACCTGGCGAATTTCGACTTCGGAGTCGACGCCGGGGTTGCAGTTGGGGGCACGCTTGACCCACTCGATGGCCTCTTCGAGGGACTTGACCTGCAAGATCGAGAAGCCGGCGATGAGCTCCTTGGCCTCGGTAAAGGGGCCGTCGATGACGGTATGAGACCCGCCGGAGAATTTGACGCGTGCGCCTTTGG
>DASWZM010000119.1:0-1512 GCA_036404455.1 Occallatibacter sp.
TGATGGAGCAGAAGGATTTTCTGGCGCCGGTGGTGCAGGAAGCGGTGCAGGCGATCCTGGAGTTGGAGATGGAGGAATGTTTGCAGGCGGGCAAGTTTGAGCGGAGCGCGGAGCGTGCGGGCTACCGGAGCGGGTATTACCGGCGGCGGTTGATCACGCGGGTGGGGACGATCCTGCTGCGGGTGCCGCAGGATCGGGCGGGGCATTTCAGCACGCAGGTGTTCGAGCAGTATCAGCGCAGCGAGAAGGCGCTGGTGGCGGCGCTGGCGCAAATGTATGTGCAGGGGGTCTCGACGCGCAAGGTGGCGGCGATCACGCAGGAACTGTGCGGGCATGAGTTCAGTGCCTCGAGCATCAGCGGGATCACGGCGCGATTGGACGAACAGTTGGAGCAGTTCAGCCGGCGGCGGCTGACGGAAGCCTTTCCCTATTTGGTCATCGATGCCCGCTATGAACGGGTGCGGGAAGGTGGAGTGATTGTCAGCCGGGCGATTTTGATCGCCCTGGGGATCGATTGGGAAGGTCGGCGGCAGGTATTGGCGGTGGCATATGCCAACCGGGAGAGCCAGGGCAGTTGGCGGGAGTTTCTCTTGCAGCTCCAAGCCCGCGGTTTGAGCGGGACGCTTTTTGTGGTGAGCGACGATCATCCGGGGCTGAAGGCGGCGATCCGGGAGGTGCTGTCGGGGGTGTGGTGGCAACGGTGCTACGTGCATTTTCTGCGGAACGCGCTGGATTACCTGCCACGCAAAGCCGACGACGACTGTTTGCAGGAACTGCGCTGGATGTATGAACGGCGCAACGTGGAAGAGGCGCGGCGGGATTTGCAAGCCTGGCTGGAGAAATGGGCGGCCAAATATCCCAAGCTCTGCGCCTGGGTGGAAACGAACATTGAGGAGACCTGGACCTTTTACCGGCTGCCGGTATCGCACCATAAACATTTTAAGAGCACCAATCTGTTGGAGCGGTTCAACCAGGAGATCAAGCGGCGGACGCTGGTGGTCCGCATATTTCCTGACGAAGCCAGTTGTCTGCGGCTGGTGCGAGCGGTCGCGGCCGAGCAACACGAAGAATGGTTGGAAGGCAGCCGCTACGTGAATGTGGAACCCTTGCGCGAACCAGCCCAGCCGGGGAGAAAGGAGCTGTCGAGAGCCGCATGACATTGGACGGCGGCGCAGCGAGCTGGAGGCTCGCCGCCTGCGCCGCCTCGTTTTACCCCGCGAATCGCTTTGGTGGCTTCCCTCGGAGGTGGGTGACAACCTTGGCGGTTGGTGATTCTTGACCAATTCTATATCACATTGATGTTAAACGGTTTATGCCTTAACTAACATTCGGAACCGACCCCTCGGACGCCCGGACGGAGAGGGCTGCAAAATGGACGAAGCTATGGTCTGACCCCTTTGACGCGCCAGCAACTATGGCGTTGTGACTCCCAGCAATCGCCCAACCGCCACGCTCCCGCCGGCGCGCTCCAGCGCACGGTTAGGCATCGTCATCTTTTGTCCTTAATCCCAA
>DASWZM010000120.1:0-3013 GCA_036404455.1 Occallatibacter sp.
ACTGCGCGATGTACCGGTTCCTGTGCTCCGCGAACGGCATCGCCAGTGCCCCCATCGTCTTCTGCGCCGCCGTATGATGCCCCTCCCCGATCCCGAACGCCAGCGTAAACTCGTATCCGCCTGCCTCAATTCCACCGTTGAGATCCAGCTCCCCCATCACCGCGATGTTTCCGTTCGTTGCCGAGCCGAACTCCCAGTCCATGCGCATGTGGTCCATCAGGTCCCGCCACCCGTCGCTCGACCCCACGAATCCGCAACTCACCCTCGAGAAACCGGAACTGGCCAAGCCGCAACTGGCCGCCATCGCCAGCGACCACCCGTTCTTCCACGCCAGCAGAGCCTTGTGCCCGGCGAAATCCACCGCCCGCGCCGAGTTGCCCATCCCACCGCCGTCCAGGTGCGGCGCCAGCAGCGCGTACACCTTCAGCCGCGGCAGCAGCTCAGCGTGTCCCTCCAGCCGAACATGCGTCAGCACCACCCCGTGGTGCGGGTCGCAGATGATCTCCTTCGTCAGGCTGTAACGCCCCTCCGGATCGCGGTTCACATACCGCACCCCGAGCGCCTCCGGATGGATGTACTCGAACGTCGAACGCAGGTCGCGCTTCTCTTCGTGGACGAACGTCTCCCCGTCCGTCACCAGGAATTCCATGTCCCGCACCTGCGCCCGGTCGATCGTCGGATGGTAGATCTCGTTCAGAATCCCGTGCGAACAGGTGAACCAGATCCGGCTCGACGCCGCGTATGCCGTCCCCACCGCATCCTTCACGCTCGATGTCCACCGCGGCTCCATGCCCGGCCCGCCAAACGCCTCGCCCTGCTGCTCAAGCCAACGGTACAACGGCTGTTCGCTCATCGTCGCATTACTCTTTTCGGATTGGGGAATTGGAGATCAAGCGCATCGGGGAAGCGGGACGAGGGGAGTCGCGCAATGCCGTCCATTCTATCGATGTTCCAGGAACCCCAAAGGTTTCTTGCCTTGTTCATCTCTCCCGCTCAAAGGTCTTATCGTCAATAACTTTCCCGCAACCCGCCCGGCCCCTGCGGCATCCGTCCAAACATGCGGCCCCATTGCTGTGTGTGAATTCCGCTTCACAAGCCTGGCCTCATCCCTTTTTCTTTATCACGCATCAAAGAGCTTGGCGCCCACAGTACAATTCCAATCGAAGGAGATTTCCCCAATGCCCTACGAACTCCCGCCGCTTCCCTACGACTACGCCGCCCTCGAACCCTTCATCGACACAGAGACGATGAAGCTCCACCACGGCAAGCACCACCAGGCCTATATCAACAACCTCAATGCCGCCCTCGCCAACCACCCCAGCCTCGCCGCCAAGCCGGTCGACGACCTGGTCCGCGACCTCGCCGATGTTCCTGAAGATATCCGCGGCGCCGTCCGCAACAACGGCGGCGGACACTCCAACCACACCGCCTTCTGGCATCTCATGGGCCCTGTAGGCTCCGACGGCATCGGCGGCGCGCCCTCCGGCGCCATCGCCGACCAGATCGCCGTCGACTTCGGCGGCTTCGAAGCCTTCAAGAAGACCTTCAACGAGACCACCGCCAAGCAGTTCGGCTCCGGCTGGGGCTGGCTCGTCCTCGCCGCCGGCAAGCTCAAGGTCCTCACCACCGCCAACCAGGACTCGCCCCTCACCCAGGGCCTCTACCCCATCCTCGGCAACGACGTCTGGGAGCACGCCTACTACCTCAAATATCAGAACCGCCGCCCCGACTACCTCGCCGCCTGGTGGAATGTCGTCAACTGGCACGAAGTCAACAAACGCTTCGTCATCGCCAAAGGCTGAATGCTGCAAGAACAGCCTTTAGCTTCTAGCTTCTAGCCTCTAGCTCACACTGCGCTGAGCTGCCCATTCAACGCTCACCGCAGCCGTGGATATTTCGCCCGCTCCACTAGCAGCTAGGAGCTGGAAGCTAGCGGCTGGAAGCTGTCTTTTACAACCATTTCCGCGTTTCCGTGTCTAATCCAGTAGTGACGATGCCGGGTGCCGGGTGCCGGGTGCCGGGTGCCGGGTGGCGGGTGCCGGGTGCCCCAGGTCTCGATTTTGAGACCTGGGATTCCACCGCGCTCTTTCAAAAAATGAACAGGGAGCCAAAATCCTGCTCCCGGCGACAATCCCGCTAACGCCGCGCCAGCGGCGCCAACTTGCTGTCCTTTGTACAACCATTTCCGGATTTCCGTGTCTAATCCAGTAGTGATGAAGCAGATACGGTTGTGCAGATTTGCCCTTTTTCCCTTGGTCGCAGTCCTTCTTGGCATGGCTGCCGTCCCCGCCTTTGCCCAACCCGGCAGCTTCACCATCGCCCAGCATGGCAAGCCCGTCGGCACGGCCGACTTCAACTTCGTCTCTACCCCCCGCGGCTACAGCTCCACCTCCGTCGTCCGCATCGCCATGCAGGGCCTCGACTACGCCCTCTCCAAAACCGAGATGCTCTCCCCGGCCAACCACCTGCGCCACGTCCAGTTGAGTGCCACCGTCAACAGCTCCGCCGTCAACGTCACCGCCGCCCCTGACGCCGCCCAGTTCCTCCTCAACATCTCCGCCAACGGCCGCAGCTCAACCACCCGGCTCCCCCTTCACCCCGCCGCCGTCTTCCTTCCCGACTTCGACCCCGGCGCTCTTGAAACCCTCCTCGCCCTCGCCGTCACCCAAAACAACAGCGGCCTCTGGGTCATCATCCCCAAACAGGCCGGCTCCATCGCCCCAGTCCAGCTCGCCACCTACGCCGACGAGCAAGGCACCCTGGACAGCAAGCCCATCCCCGTCCACCACCTCGTCGCCACCATCGCCGGCGCCGCCACCGACCTCTTCTCCGGCCCCGAAAACCAGCTCCTCCAGGCCGAACTCCCCCAGCAAGGCTTCGCCCTCGTCCGCAAAGGATTCGTCTTGACCCCGCCCGCCAAGCCCGGCGCGCCACCGGAATCAGGCGTCCAACCGGCCCCCGCCGCTCCGCCAACCCAGCAGTAATCTATCCTGGCCTCGACGCTCCCTCGAAC
>DASWZM010000121.1:0-6179 GCA_036404455.1 Occallatibacter sp.
CCACCTTTCACAACCCCGGCGCAACCCAGGTCCTCGAAGCCTGGGAATCCGGCTACGTCTCCGAGATGGACACCACCCAGATCGGCTGGGCCGTGCAACGTCTCGGCGCGGGCCGCGAAAAGGCAGGCGAATCCGGGGTCCCCGGCGACAGGTCTTCGTCGCTGGGGTTGGAACCCGTCGATCCCCACGCCGGCATCCTCTTCCACGCCCGCCGCGGCGCCCGCGTCCTTGAAGGCCAACCCATCGCCACCCTCTACGCCACAACCGAAGCACTCCTGCCCGAGCCCATCGATCTGCTCAAGCAAGCAATCCACATCTCCCCAACCCCACCCGAGCCAGTGCCACTGGTCACCCGCATCTTCACACGCGAAACGGCGGAGGCACACCTTCGACAACCGCCCAGTTCATAGGTGCGCAAACCCGATCTGGCGCACACCCGATTATCCGTTTTGCGACTGGGACCCGTTCTTCGGCGAAGGGTCGACGGGAAATGTGATTTCCTCAATGAGCGGCGGCCTCTGATCGAAGTCGCAGTATCGAATCCACCTGGGGCGCACAACGAAATAGGTAATTCCCGGCCAACTCATGCGCGCAGGTCCATCAGTCCAAACCGCAAAGTACGCCTCTTGATAGCGCTTCAACTCAGCGCCTTCCGGCTCAATCGCAACTCCCTCGAACTGAACCGTCTGCTCACCATCCCATCCGACGACGAACGAACAGGACGGGCGTTCGACCAGATTCGGGTACTTTCTGGAAGACTTCACCGTATCGAAAATGATCTCCAGGTCCGGCGTCGTCGCGATGCCCACCAGCGCAGACTGCGGAGTGCCGTTCCTCGATATGCTCGATACAACCCCGTAACGAAATCGCGCCATAAACGCATGGATGGCCGCCTTATCCATCTTGCCCTCCTGAAATCTCACCACAAATATAGTGCAAACCAAGCCCGGCGCCAGAAAACAAACGGCAATTCGCACCCTCCTTTTCCGCTTCAGGATCCCTGCCCGGACACGAAAATCCTCAAGCCCATCCGCGCAATGCTGTAAGGTAGTCCAAGAGCAGCCTCTAGCCTCTAGCTTTTAGCTCTTAGCTTGGCCTTTCACAGCCGGAACGGAGTGCCAAACGAAGCCCAGGCACCTTCGCGCTGCAAGCAAGAGCTAGCGGCTGGAAGCTAGCAGCTCGAAGCTGTTCTTCAAGGAGCAACCACTTGGACCGCTTCACCGGAGTGCTGGGTATTCTCGCCGTGCTTCTCGCGGCCTGGCTGGGCTCGACCGACCGCAACCGCATCCGCTGGCGCACCGTCGCCTGGGGAATCGGCCTGCAGTTTCTCTTCGCCTTCCTGGTCCTCCGCTTCGACTACGGACAGCGCGCCATGACCTGGGCCGGCGGCGTGGTCAACAACATGCTCGCTGCAACCTTCGCCGGAACCCGCGTCCTCTTCGGCCAACTCGGCCTTCCCAACTCTGGAGCGTTCGGCAATCTGCTTCCGCCCAACTCGGGCGCCATCTTCGCCTTCCAGGTGCTGCCCACCATCATCTTCATCTCCGCCTTCTTCGCGGTCCTCTATCACATCGGCCTGATGCAGATCGTCATCCGAGCCATGGCCTGGATCATGCTCAAGACCATGCGCATCTCCGGCGCTGAAAGCATGAACGTGGCCGCCAGCATCTTCATGGGCCAGACCGAGGCCCCGCTCACCATCCGTCCCTTCCTCGCCAAAGCCACGCGCAGCGAACTGATGGTCATCATGACCAGCGGCATGGCCCACGTCTCCGGCGGCATCATGGCCATGTACATCTCCCAGGGCATCGAGGCCCGCCATCTGCTCTCCGCCGTCATCATGACCTCGCCCGGAACCATCCTGGTGGCCAAGATGCTGGTCCCGGAGACCGGCATCCCCGCCACCGAAGGCCGCGTTGTCATCCCCAAGGACGAGATGCACAAGGAAGAAAACTTCATCGGCGCCATCGCCCGCGGCACCATCGACGGCGGCAAGCTGGCCATGAACGTGGCCATCATGCTCATCAGCTTCCTGGCCCTCGTCGCGCTGCTTGACAGCCTTCTCGGCTGGACCCACGGGCTCGCCTACATGCACTGGCTCCCCCCCAGCCTCGGCCAAATCCTTGGCTATCTCTTCGCGCCCGTCGCCTGGCTCATCGGCGTTCCCTGGCACGACTGCATGGCCATCGGCAACCTGCTCGGCACGCGCATGGCCCTCAATGAAGTCATCGCCTACATCGCCCTTGGCGCCCAGAAGGCCACGCTCGCCCCGCGTTCCTTCACCATCGCGACCTTTGCCTTGTGCGGCTTCGCCAACCTCGGCTCCATCGGCATGCAGATCGGCGGCATCGGCGCATTAGTCCCCGAGCGCCGCAACGACCTGGCCAGGTTAGGCGTCCGCGCCATGTTAGCCGGCACCATGGCTAACTTAATCTCCGCCTCGATTGCGGGAATGTTTTTGGGGTAGGCGAAGCGACTGTCCACGCATCAATGATGATCTTCGTAGTATCTTCCTCTTGCCTTCAGGAAAAACTCTGGGTCCGCACCGTAGCTTTGTACTATCCATTGTGCGTAACCCTCACTGTACTGGCACGAGCCAAACATCGACTTGTGATAGTAGTCGCCCCGTTCAAGAACACGAAAAGAGTATCTCACTGCGGTAAGGTCGTAGGTGGTTACCGCGGTCCCTTCCGGGAGCAAGCCTTTGATTCTCTTTAACAAGTCCTTCTGCCGATATGGATGAGTAACGTCGTAATCAATTGCCCTGACCGCGGTCGCGTTCGGATCAGTTACGATGCGAACTGGGACGCCCTCAGGTCCGACGGTCAGCCTTCCGGGCGCCTCGGCAATGGTCGTGGTCGGAGGCTTAATCAGGGCAACAGCACGACTGATTCTGGCCATTTCCTCAGGATTATTCGGATCGTACTTTATGAACTCCACCGCCAGGTCCGCGCCTCGTTCGCGGTTCGCAGGCTTCGGAAATAGAAATATCTTATAGCTGAACTGCATGTCTTGAAGCTGTTCAGTACTCAGGCTTGTTCGAAACGCATCGATATAGGAAACAATGTCCTTGGCGAGACCTCTGTGTAACTTTCGAATCGCAGTTTGCTGCTGTTCATTACGATGGCAGGAAAACTGCAACGCCAGAGACAGACTCTCATTAAGCGCATATTTGTTCCCAAATTCTGCCACGAGAAGGTCTTCAAAGTTGAACAAAAGGGCCTGGCATTCGCCGAAGATATCAATGTCAATTCCCGGCATCGAGCGATGCTCAATCTTATTCCTCAGCTTTACAAAGAATTCAAGGTTCATCCTCACAGCCGGATGTTCGGCTCCCCAGAATTCCGCCAAACAAGAAGACAACTCCCAGGCCTTCTTGTCGCCGTCGAGCACCTCGAAGTGTCGGCGATTGCTTCGCTTGCGATAGAATGGTTTCTTATTCCGTTTGAAGAAAATGGCATGAAACAGAGCCGTCCAAGCTATGCACATCAGGACGATGTACCCGCCAGATCGAAAGCTCGTCCGTGGCCTGTTGTACGTCTCAACAGCTAGGAACGCACTGTCTCTAGCTTTTTCGAGATGCATCGCAACTTCGTTCTTTAGTCGCGGCATGTCAGAACTTTCCCGACGAATAAGATAGCACTAAACCACTACAAGGCGATAGCTAAAATGCTGGGGCACTTACGATTTCAGCGAAGAGCCTCGAAAGAACTTCGATCTCCCCAATCAAGTGGAGATAGAGGATGGGGCTGGTATCGGCAACAACGACGCGTTTCACAAGATGAGCCGGTCCAGGCTGGCTCGCTCGCGCGCCAGGTCTTCTTCGTCGTATTCGATCCAAACCTGGTGCAACTTGAGGAAGCCGTCGAGTTCGTAGCCGGTCGCGAATCCCAACGCTTGACGCAGTTCCCGCTTGGTCAGCCGCCCGCTCTTGTACTCATCCAGCGCCAGCGCCTCCAGAACGCGGCGGGAGAGATCGCCCCCGGCGGCATTCAGGCTGCGGGCCAGATCGTCTGGAATTTGCACAGTCAGGTTCATGCACTCACCGTAGCGCGGAACCGCAGCCCCGTCAAGAACCCACGAGCCTCAAAGGGCCTCAGCCCCGCGAGCCATCATCCTTTTTACCCTGTAGTGGATCGTCAACCCCGTCACCGACCCGCACGTCAACAAACTGGCCGCCATCCCCAATGTCAGCGACAGGTCCCGCTGATAAACCCCATGCACAATCCCGATCGCCTGCAGCACGCTGAACCCGCCGAACGTAATCAGCGAAATCCCCTCATCGCTTTTCTTGCGCCACACCGCCAGCACCTGCGGCACAAACAGCAGCGCATTGCACCCCAGCCCCAAACCAAAGATCACCGCAACAATCTCTTTCATCCCGCACGCCTTCCATCGCCGAATCTCTCCGCATTGCGCGCCTTTGCTTTGGCCGCCTCTTCCTCGCGGCTCCTTGGCGGCAAATTCGTTTCGAGCGCACTCAACAGCCGCGCCGACACTGCCGCAATCTCATCCACCGCCGTCAGAAAAGCCACCTCGTTCGCCTTCGACGGTTTGTTGAAGCCGCTGACCTTTCTTACAAACTGCAACGACGCAGCGCGAATCTCCTCCTCAGTCACGGGAGGATCGAAGTTGAAAAGCATCTTGATATTCCGGCACATCTCCTGAGCACCTCCACCAATGGGAACCCGCCCACTCAATCATCGTCTGTTTCAACACTTTATCGCTCACTGTAGAATCTCCAGAAGCGCACCGTCTGCGCCAGCTATGACCTACTTCGACCAAGTCGCCGAATCCGCCGCGTTCCTGAAGGCCAAACTCGGCCCGGTCACCCCCCACATCGGCATCGTCCTCGGCTCCGGCCTCGGTGCAGTAGCCGGCGCCATCCCCAACCCGGCAATCGTCCCCTACGCCCAAATCCCCCACTTCCCCCAATCCACCGTCGAAGGCCACTCCGGCCGAATCGTCGCCGGCATGCTTCAAGGGGTCCCCAGCGACAGGGCTTCGGAGCCGTGGTGCCGGGCAGGCATTCCCGTCCTCGTCCTGCAAGGCCGCGTCCACTATTACGAGGGCTATACGCCGCAGCAAGTCACCTTTCCCATGCGCGTACTGGGCGCGCTCGGCCTCCGCGCCGTCGTCCTCACCAACGCCGCCGGCGGCATCGCCGAAAATTATCGAATCGGCCAGCTCATCGCCCTCCGTGACCACATCAACCTCATGGGCTTCAACCCCCTCATCGGCCCCAACGAGCCCCGCTTCGGCTTCCGCCCCGGCGCCGGGCTGCGCTTTTTTGACATGACCGAGGCTTACTCGAAACGCCTCCGCTCGCTCGCCCAGCAAGCCGCCGCCGCCGAAGGATTCTCTCTCGATGAAGGCGTCTATCTCGCCATTTCCGGCCCCAGCTTCGAGACGCCAGCCGAAATCCGCGCCTTCCGCGCCCTCGGCGCAACCCTGGTCGGCATGTCCACCGTCCCTGAAACCATCGTCGCCCGCCACATGGGCATCGAGGTCCTCGGCATCTCCTGCGTCACCAATCTGGCCTCCGGCCTGGGTGAAACCCCGCTCAGCCACGAGGAAGTCTTCGAGGCCGGACGCAAGGTGGAGCACCGCCTCGTCCGCCTCGTCAATCGTCTCTTTCCCAAAATGGCGGCTCTACTCGAGCCTGAACGCTGAGCCGGCCCGCATGACCCAGAAAGAAATTCAGCAGACCGCCGCACCCAGTGTTGCCCGGCTGCCCTTTCCGCCCGTAGTCCTTGCCATTGCCGGCTGTTCCGGCTCCGGCAAAACCACCCTGGCCGTCGAGCTGGCCCGCACCCTTGGCGGCGTGCACTTCCAATTCGACAACTACTACCGCGACCTGGCTCACATGCCCCTCGCTGAGCGCGCCTTCGAGAACTTCGACGACCCCGCCCTCATCGAAACCCCGCTGCTGATCGCCCATCTCACCGCTCTTGCCCAGGGCCACACCATCGAGCGTCCCCTCTATGACTTCTCCACCTACACCCGCATCCCCGGCCGGACTGAAACCTTCCGCCCCGGCCCCTTTCTGCTGGTCGAAGGCCTTTTCGCCCTCTATTACCCCCAGTTGCTCCCCCTCTACCAGTTGCGCGTTTACATCGACACGCCCGACGAGCTCTGCTTCGAACGCCGCCTCAAGCGCGATATGGAAGAGCGAGGGC
>DASWZM010000122.1:0-4778 GCA_036404455.1 Occallatibacter sp.
TGTCTGCTGGCAAAAGGCCCCACATCGGGAGAGGCACCAAAGCGCTAAATCCTGGGGGTGCGGGGGCAAAGCCCCCGCAGGCTGCGCCGGCGATCCAGCCTTCCTTCTGAAGCACGGGCGCCCTCTCATAATGCATTACGGCCTCTTCGACGATGCCTCGACCCCGGAGGGTACCCCTGCCAGCCGCCCCGTTGCTTGCCCAAAAACAGAACCCACTCTGAAGAGTCTGCCGGAGGTCACGGTTGCTCTGGTCTTCAGTCCGCCGCGTCGGCCTGCGACATTACTTATACAGCACCATTTCGTAACTCTCCAGGCAAACTTTCCTCGAAAACCGGAGCCCTTAGCGGCAAACTCGAATTTCTCGCGGCATCGGCCTGGATGGTGGATCAAAGCTACCCTGACGACCCGGTGGGAGGCCACGCTTACCCCGGTTCCGCTCCAGTCGCCTGTCCTGAAATGGATCCGCTACCCCTTTGGGAAGCGCACTTTGGGACGCCGCCCAACAATTTATACAATGTTTTTTGACGGCAATGGTACACTAGCCCCAGCGTTAGAAACGAACCGGGCGTGTGCAGTAACTCGCCCATCAAAGCAAGATTCTGCCAGTGGTCGCTCCGATTCATCCAGCGCAATTCAATCCAGGAAATACGATCAAAATGGAACAAGGTACCGTGAAGTGGTTCAATGACGCGAAGGGCTTCGGCTTCATCTCGCGTCAGAACGGCGAAGATGTGTTCGTGCATTACTCTGCAATCAACTCCAGTGGCTTCAAGAGTTTGCAGGAAGGTCAAGCCGTGCAGTTCAACGTGGTGAAGGGGCCCAAGGGATGGCAGGCTGCCGACGTGCAGCCGCTCTGACCTTCCGTCCGGATTCCGGCAGAATCTAGCAAACACACAAGGGCTGGGACCAATCCCAGCCCTTGTGTTGTGTATGCAAACTGCCCAACACTCCGGATCAGACCCCCAACTCCGCCCGCGCCGCGCGCACCCAGGCTCATCCCTGTCCGCCGGGCCAATGCCCATGCCGTACCATCCAAGACAGGGAATTAGAGTCACCGCATGAAGCAAGGTACGGCCATCATCATCGGAGCGGGCCCTGCCGGGCTCACCGCCGCAATCGAGCTCCAGCGAAGCTCGGCCATCAGGCCCATCCTCATCGAAGCCAGCCACGAAATCGGCGGCATCGCCCGCACCATCCGCTACAAGGGCAACCGCATGGACATCGGCGGACACCGCTTCTTCTCCAAGTCCGACCGCGTCATGCAATGGTGGCTCGAAATGATGCCCGTCCAGGCCGCGGCAGACGAAACGGACCCGTCAGCCGGCCAGCCCGCTCTACTCCGCTACCAGGGCCAACATCGCGATCTGCACACCGCGGCTTCCGCCCCCGATCCGCACATTGAAGACCTGGTCATGCTGGTCCGCCAGCGCAAGAGCCGCATCTATTTTCTCCGCCGCTTCTTCGACTACCCCATCCGCCTCAACGCCGACACCCTCATCAAGATGGGCATCGGCCGCACCGTCCGGGCCAGCTTCAGTTACATGCGCGCCGCGATCCTGCCCCCTCGCCCCGAACACTCCCTCGAAGACTTCCTCATCAATCGCTTTGGCAAGCAGCTCTACCTCACCTTTTTCAAGTCCTATACCGAAAAGGTCTGGGGTGTCCCATGCAGCCAGATCAGCGCAGAATGGGGCGCCCAGCGCATCAAGGGCCTCTCCCTCAAGGGCGTGTTGGTCCACTTCCTCAGGAAGACCTTCGCCCCCCGCCACTCCGGGGGCATCGCCCAAAAGAAGACTGAAACCTCCCTCATCGAGAAGTTCCTCTACCCCAAGTTCGGCCCCGGCCAGCTTTGGGAGCATGTAGCAGGCCTGGTCTCGGATGCGGGCGGTGAAATCCACTTCGGCGTCCGCATCGACCGCATCCATGCCGTGGCCAACAAGGTGCTCTCCGTCGAAGGCGTCAACGAAGCCGGTGAACGCGTAACCTTTGCCGGCGACTACTTCTTCTCCACCATGCCCGTCCGCGACCTCGTGCGCGCCCTCTCCACGCCTCCCTCCGAGAAGGTCCCCGCCGATGTCGCCGAGGTCGCCGAAGGCCTTATGTATCGCGACTTCATCACCGTGGGCCTGCTCGCAAGCAAGCTCGCCGTCTCTGAAAAGGACGGAACCCTCCTCAAAGACAACTGGATTTATATTCAGGAACCCGACGTGATCGTTGGCCGGCTCCAGATCTTCAACAACTGGAGCCCCTGGCTGGTCGCCAGCCCCGGCAAAGTCTGGATTGGCCTCGAGTACTTCTGCAACGACACCGACCCCTTGTGGAAGCTCTCCGATGAGGAGATGACCAAGTTCGCCATCGCCGAAATCGCAAAAATCGGTATCCTCAGGGCCGAGGATGTACTCGACTCCCACGTCGTCCGTGTGCCCAAAACCTACCCCGCCTACTTCGGAAGCTACGGCCGCTTCGACGTAATCCGCAATTATCTTGACAGCTTCCAGAATCTCTTCCTGGTGGGCCGCAACGGCATGCACAAATACAACAACCAGGACCACTCCATGCTCACCGCCATGACCGCCGTTGAGAACATCGTCAACGGCGTCACCTCCAAGGACAACATCTGGGCCATCAACACCGAGATGGAGTACCAGGAGGAGAAGGCGGCGGAGTAAGCCCGGCCGGCTGGAGCAAGAAAACTGCAAGCCGGAAAGAGACAGCCACAAAAGCAGATGCCGGCCGCGATGACCTCAAAAGGTGAAGTCGCTGACCAGCATCCGGAACCAAGGCACATCGTCAGAGTTCAACTGCGTGCTAAAAGGCTACGCTCGGAACTCCAGAATCTACAGTTGCCACTTATCGTTTGAGCTCGTCTTTTCTCTTTCCTGCGAATACACTTGCCTTCGGAGTTCAAGCCCTTTTGTCAAAACTCTCCTTGTGCGCTGAAACCCGCGCCGATTGAGAAAGCGCCTTAAAGTGCCCAGCTCGGTACATGGCCCAGAATCGCCGCTCCGAATGCCGCAACGGAACTGTTGCATTCCGGAACCAGAAAGCCGCCGTTCGGGTGTGCCGCAGGGCCCCTTTGGTTGCGATGCTGATGGCGTAGCGTCTTTTGAATCTCCCCGAGTGCTTCCTGTCGCTCCCAGCGCGATTGCCGCTCCCAGAGCATCACAAAGCCTTGTCCACACACACAGCAATGGGTCTCGGCGCTTCCATTTGTACTCTTGCAAAGAATCTGCATCGTTCCTGCCTCCGGCTGTCAGTCTCCCTTCAGCCTCAATGGCCACCATAGCCAATGTTTGCGTAGACTGACCATCCCCCGTCCCGGCAATCTGGCCTGTCTTTCGCGTCAGCCATCCCTCCCCTTTTCGTGGAATGGTTGGCTCCTCGCCCCTGTGCAGGCAAGCACAAAGCTGCACAGCCGCTCGACTTCATACCCGTCGTCCCTCTATCCTTAGAGTTACGGCCCTTTCTCTGTACTCTTGAACCCATTGGACCAGGACACACTATGAGCACGCTGATCATTTCCGTACACTTGCCCGATGGGGCCGTTCGCGAAGTGCCCGCCGGCACAACGCCCCTTGACATTGCCAACTCCATCTCTCCGCGCCTCGCCGCCGCCGCCATCGTCGCCCGCCTCACCCCGGTTATCGGCGCTCTCAAGCAGGCAGACCCCGGCGAAGAGCCGTCTGAAGCCGCCATGTACGCCGCGGAAAACTCCGCCGCCCCGCGCCTCGTCGACCTGACCAGCCCGCTCACCGCCGACACGCGCCTCGAACTGATCACCGAGAAGGACCCCGAAGCCCTCAAGGTCGTTCGCCACTCCGCCGCCCACGTGCTGGCCACCGCCGTCCTCGAGCTCTTCCCTGAGACCAAACTCGGCCACGGCCCGGCCACGGACGCCGGCTTCTTCTACGACTTTTATCGCGAGACTCCCTTCACGCCCGAAGACCTCGCAGCCATCCAGGCCAAAATGGCAGAAGTCGTAGCCCGGGATGAGAAATTCGTTCGCGAATACGAGCCCCGCGAGCAGGCCCTCGCCGAGTTCCAGCGCGACGGCGACTTCATGAAGACCCACTTCGTCACCAAATTCACCCAGCCCGGCGACGAAGTCAGCTTCTACCGCAACGGCAGCTTCGTCGACTTCTGCCGCGGCCCTCACGTCCCCTCCACCGGGCGCGTCAAAGCCTTCAAAGTCCTTTCCCTGGCCGGCGCTTACTGGCTCGGCGACGAAAAGAATCCCCAGCTTCAGCGCATCTACGGCACCGCCTTTTTCTCTCAAAGAGACCTGGACGCCCACTTCGCCCGCCTTGAAGAGGCCGCCCGCCGCGACCACCGTCTCCTCGGCAAGCAGCTCGACCTCTTCAGCATCCAGGAGATCGCCGGCGCCGGCCTCATCTTCTGGCACCCGAAGGGTGCAATCATTCGCAAGGTCATGGAAGACTGGATGCGCGACGAATGCCTCCGCCGCGGCTACTCGCTGGTCTTCACCCCCCACGTCATGCGCCGCGAACTGTGGAAGATCAGCGGCCATGAGGGCTACTACTCCAACAACATGTACACCCCCATGGAACTGGACGATGCCGAGTATCGCCTCAAGCCGATGAATTGCCCCGGCCACATCCTCATCTACAAGAACTCGCCCCGCAGCTATCGCGACCTGCCCGTTCGCCTCGCCGAGCTGGGCAACGTCTACCGCTACGAGCGTTCCGGAACCATGCACGGCCTGCTGCGCGTCCGCGGCTTTACGCAGGACGATGCCCACATCTTCTGCACCCCCGGCC
>DASWZM010000123.1:0-1675 GCA_036404455.1 Occallatibacter sp.
CAACCAATCCCGCTCCAGCCTCAACCCCGACCGCTAATACCACTCCGCCGCCCGCGGCCAAGCCCACCAAATCCACGCCACCTGCCACCACCCCGGCTACTGCGGCCTCCGACCCCCACAAACTCGATCCCAACGCCAACAGCAAATTCAAGATCGAGTTGAGCAAATTCCCCAACGGCGTCCCCCTCACGGTGGAGATGAATAAAGCGGTCTATCTGCGCTTTATCAGCGGCGACAAAACCGATCTCAACAACCTCTTCGTCCCGCCCGGCGTTCAGACATTCCACGTCATCGCTCAGAACGGCGGCAAGCAGGTCGACTCGAACATCGTCAGCAGCGAATTCAAGGCCAAGAAGAAAAAGAACTTCAAAATCGAGCTGCAAAACCAGGGAAGCGTGCCCGCAGGCGCCGCGGCTCCGCTCAGTCCCGGCGCGCAGATCTTCGTGTCGCTCTCCACCCCGCTCTTTTAACCGGGCATTCACAATCGTCCAATACCATCGCTCTATCCCGCGCCGGACGTGGAACCTGGACATGGAACCTGGGCGCGCCCGGTCGCGGAGCTGAACACACCCCACGTCGAAGGAAGAGCGCAATGCAAATCTCCACGGAAGAAATGCCGGGCGGCATCACGCGCGTCGCCCTCGATGGCCGCATGGACATCGCCGGCGCCGCGGCGGTGGACCTCAAAATGAACCTGATCGCAGGCAGCGCCAAGAAACTCCTCGTCGACCTCGAGAAGGTCGCCTTCCTTGGTTCCATGGGTCTGCGCTCCATCGTCACTCCTGCGCGCACCGTCAAGAGCCGCGGCGGCAAGGTCGTACTGTTTGCGCCCAATGAGATGGTGGAATCGGTTCTCAAGACCAGCGGCATCGATACCCTGATCCCGGTTTGCCACGATCTGGACGCCGCCATTGCCGTGCTCGGGTAAGCTGGCAGCAGCACCGGCGGCGACCATGCCCGCGACGCTGACGCCTGAGAATTGGATGACAGGCCCTAGCCTATCCTCGCTCCCATCCTGGCCCGAGCCGCGGCTGACCCTCAAAAGTCAGCTCGAGGACCTCACCCTGGTCTGGCCCTGGGTAGAGGCGCTCGGCCGCCGCCACTCCATTCCTGCTGATACCCAGTTCGCCATTCAGCTCTGCCTCGAAGAAGCGCTCTCCAACATCATCCGCCACGGCTACCAGGGCCAGCCGAACCAGTCGATCACCATAGCTTGCACCGTCGAGTGCGCGCCCGCCGGCGTCGAAAATGAGGACGCCGGGGAGCTCGTCTTCACCGTTGAAGATCACGCCCCGCCCTTCGATCCCCTCGCGCCCCTCACCCCCGCCCCGGCTCCCACGTGCGCCGTCAACAGCCAGGAACTCCTTCCCGGCGGCCAGGGAATCCCTCTCATGCGCAAGTTCTCGAGCCGCCTCGCCTGGCAGCAACTGCCCAACGGCAATCGGCTTACCCTCACTTTCGCCATCCCGCCCCTCGCCATCCCCTAGTCCCTAAGTCCCCTGGTTCCTTAGTCCCTCGGTCCCTTAGTCCCTAGTCCCCAGTCCCTAATCCCTGAAACCTGACACCTGACCCTGACACCTGCGTTATCATTGCGTCTATAAGGTATGCGCGGCTGGCTTCCCCTTGCGGCCGTCCCTGTGGTGTGTGTGTCGCGACTCTTCCAGCGTCTTGTCTT
>DASWZM010000124.1:0-7161 GCA_036404455.1 Occallatibacter sp.
AGCTCGGCAGCCTCGGTCAGCGTGAGCCCTTGCGGAATGTATCCGTTCAGCGGATCGTGCGCGCCGGTCTGGTCCGTCACCACGTCCACATGGACGCCCCATCGCACAATCTCCGGCAGCACATCGGCACAGTTGCCCACCAGGCCCACGGAGAGCGCCCGGCATTCGCGCCGCGCCCCCTCGCACAGCGCCATAGCCTCATCCAGGTCCTCCGTTACCAGGTCGCAATAGCGGGTCTCCACGCGCCTCTGAATGCGGCTGCGGTCCACGTCGATGGCCAGCACCACACCGCCGTTGAGCGTCACGGACAAGGGCTGAGCTCCGCCCATGCCGCCCATGCCGCCCGTCACCACCAGCTTGCCCTTCAGCGATCCATTTGGCCCGCCGAAGTGCCGCTCGGCGAGCGCGGCAAAGGTCTGAAAGGTCCCCTGCAAAATGCCCTGCGTGCCTATATAAATCCAGCTCCCCGCCGTCATCTGGCCATACATCATCAGCCCTTTGCGGTCCAGCTCGTTGAAATGCTCCCAGTTGGCCCACTTTCCCACCAGGTTGGAGTTGGCGATGATCACCCGCGGGGCCATCTCATGCGTGGGAAACACGGCCACCGGCTTGCCCGACTGCACCAGCAGCGTCTCTTCGCTGCCCAACTGCTCCAACTCGCGGACGATGGCGTGGAAGCACTCCCAGTTGCGCGCCGCCTTGCCGATGCCGCCGTAGACCACCAGGTCCGCGGGCCGCTCCGCCACTTCCGGATCGAGGTTATTCATCAGGCAGCGCAACGCCGCCTCCTGCGGCCATCCCTTGCACCGCAACTCATTGCCGCGCGGGGCGCGAATCGTTGGAGCCATAGTCGTCGTCATACTTTCTCCTGCCCGGTGGAATCTCCGGTTTACCTGCTTACCCACATATAGAACCTCGCGCAAATCGTCGCTCCAAAAGGGGGCGACTCTTAAGGCCGTGGAAGAACTCCGCTTTGTAACGGGGCACGGCTTCAGTCGTGCCGTAAGTGCCCCGGAATGAACGTGGGCTTTGGCCCCCGAGGGAACGCCTGTGTCTGAAAATGAGGCTCGTTCAGAGGTCCCCCAGAATCGATACTCAGGATACTACCCCAAACATCCTCCCGCCCGGCCTCAGCCGGATCGAAACCACCTTCCGCAAAAAACGGCAATTCCGGGTTAAGATGAATCGTCCATTCAGAGCCCTCTTAAGGTCTTCATCTGAATCCCCTGGAGGAACCCTTCATGAACTGGACCAACATCGTCAACTTTCTTGGCGGATCAGCCCTCATCCTCGCCGCAATCGGATGGGTTTGCAAGTCAACTGTCTCTCATTTTCTTGGTCGAGACCTTGCACAATTCAAGGGCGAGATAGAGGCCGCGAATGATCGAGAACTCGCGTCAATCAAAGAAAAGCAGGAAAAGGAACTGCTTGCTCTGCGCGGTGAGCAAGAGAAGGCCCTGGCCAAAATCCAGGCTTCGGCAAGCGAGCGTATTGAAAGCGTCAAAGCCGCGCTCCTCCGAATGGAGAGACTGGAGAGCGATCTCATAAAAAGCCGCGGAGAGGCGTATGGAGAAATCTGGAAGCTGACCGGCTCCATCAATCTATTCGGCCCGGCGATCCCCGCGTCGTGCGCAGAGCTCTCGGCTCAGTTGAGGGATTGGTACTTCGCTCATGGCTGGGTACTCACCCAGGAAGCCAAGAAGAAGTACTTCCTCGTTCAGGAAGTGCTCAACTTCCTCCAAATGCGCTCCATTCCCATCAGACGCCCTGCAGACGAGCAACTGTTCAGCGACAGCGAGCGCCCCATCGAAATCCTGAGCAGGCTCCGCACAAAGGAAGTGCAGCTCGAACCGCGCGGCGAGGACGCCGACTACTCAATCGCAGAAATGGAAGCTTGCGTCAGCGCATGGAAATCTCGCCAAGCGGCAACCGGATCCGAGGAGACAAAGCCGGAACAGGCCTGGATCGTGCTTCAATTTGTGATGAGCGTGTTCCGCTCCCGCCTTGTTCTGGAACTTGGCTCGAGGGGTAACGTCCACAATTTGACGACTGCGCCCATTGGGGAAATTTGACTCGCCAGAATGTACTGCGGGTGCCGGGTGCCCCATCCTTTCCGCAGTTCCACTGCGGAAAGGGTGGGAAGCCACCGGCCTCCCCCAGCCACACCCCAGGGTGGAAGCTGGCAGCCAGCAGCTAGAAGCTGGCCCCGTTTGCCCTCCCGCCCCGCCGCTCTTTATCCTTCTTCCGTGCCCACCACTCTCGTTGAATGCGTTCCCAATTTCTCCGAAGGCCGCGACGCGGCCAAGGTCGATGCCATTGTCGAAGCCATGAAGATCCCCGGCGTGTATTTGCTCGACCGGGAGATGGACGCCGACCACAACCGCTGCGTGATTACGCTCGCCGGCGAGCGAGAGGCCATTCAGGAGGCCGCCATACGCGGCGTGGGCAAGGCCGCCGAGTTGATCGACCTCACTCAGCATCAGGGCGCGCACCCGCGCATGGGCGCGGCCGATGTGGTTCCCTTCATCCCCATTGACGGCGTCACCCTCGAAGACTGCGTGGCCATGGCCCGCCACGTCGGAGCCGAAATCTGGAAGCGCTTCGAGATCCCGGTCTACCTTTACGAGGCCGCCGCGACGACGCCCGAACGGCAGAACCTCGAAAACATTCGCCGCGGCCAGTTCGAGGGAATTCGCAACGAAATTGCCGTCAATCCCGCCCGCAAGCCCGATTTCGGCGAGCCCCGCGTGCATCCCACGGCCGGAGCCACCGTGGTTGGCGCGCGCAAGTTTCTCATTGCCTACAACGTGTTTTTGAATACGCCCGACGTCGAGATCGCCAAAAAGATCGCCAAGGCCGTGCGCTTTTCCACCGGCGGCCTGCGCTTCGTCAAGGCAGCGGGATTTCTGGTGCGCGGCATGGCCCAGGTTTCCATGAACCTGACCGACTTCGAGCAAACTCCTGTCCACCGCGTCTTCGAGTTCATCAAACGAGAGGCCGCGCGCTACGGCGTCCTGCCGGTTTCGAGCGAGATCGTCGGCCTGATTCCCAAACTGGCTTTGGAACAGGCCGCGGAGTGGTTCCTGCAAGTGGAGAACTTCGATTCCTCGCTCATCCTGGAAAACCGCCTCGCCGCGGTGATGAGCGGCAAGACGGCCGTCGGCGGCCTGCGCGCCGGCATCGAGCCCTTTATCGAGCAACTGGCCGCCCCCACCGCGACCCCAGGAGGAGGCAGCGCGGCCGCGGCTAGCGGCGCCATGGCAGCCGGACTGGCCGGCATGGTTGCGTCCATGTCGCGCGGCAAGAAGGCCTACGCACAGTACGAAAACCAGCTCAGCGAAGCCATCGCCAGGCTCGCTCAGCTTCGCGAGGAACTGAAGTCCGCCATCGACGCCGACGCCGGCGCCTACAACGCCGTCATGAAGGCTTACAAGTCGGCGAAGGAATCCTCCAATGGCGGCCGGGCAATCAACGCCGCGCTCCAACAGGCGACCAGTGTGCCTCTGGGCGTGGCCGAAGGAGCCGTCGAAGTGGCGCGGATCGCTGCACGCCTGAAGCCCATCACCAACCCCAACATGAACTCCGACCTGACCACCGCGATCGCCCTGGCAAAAGCCGCTCTTGAAGGAGCGCTGGCCAACGTTGCGATCAACCTTGACTCCATCAAGCCGGACTCGATGGAGGACGAAGCATTCGTAAGCCAGGCGCGGAAACGTGCAGCGGCGCTCGAAGCGCAGGCCTGATCGTCGCAGTGGATTGGGAAGGCCGGCTACCCGCGCAGCGCCCGCAGCACCTTGGCCGTCGTCCCCACCTGCCCCACGTGCCGCTGCGTGTGGTCGGCCACGTGGATCAGCGCTCCGCCAATGCTCGTCGGCAACTGCTTTCGGCCCACGCCGCGAAAGGTATTCAGGTCGGCCGTGGCCAGCACGCGCACCCGCTCCGCCGCATTGCTGAACGAGGCCTCAATCTCGGCCAGCAGCGTGGCCAGCGGCCCATTTTCCTGCTGTTCGGGTCCGGCCTGCTCGGCCTTGAGCGCCGTCAACTGCCCGGCCGAAAGCTGCTTGCCTTCCGCATAGCTCAGCAGCCGGTCAGCCGAGCGCGCGATGTGGCGCAGATGGAAGGCCAGCGGAGTCAACCCCAGCGGCTGCGAATGAACCTCGGCTTCTGTTAGCCCTTCGGTCCATTTGGTCAGGTCGTCGAGCGCCAGATCGAGCGCGTGCAGCACGGCGCGGCCCACCGCCGGAACATCGGCGTAGGTTCCACGCAGCCAGGGCTCAACATAGGGGGTAGGCGCAGGGGAAGTGCTCATGGGGAAGTCCTCACTCTTCGTCGCTGCCTGTGAACTCTTTTCGCCTTGAACGATGCGGGTTCGTCACCCCGCGCTCTTCACCCGCACCACCGTGATCTTCTCAAACCCCTCTTCGAACACCGGCGGCTTCAACTTTTCCGCCATCTTGCGCATCACGTCCTCGCTCACTGAGCGGTCGCGCTTGCTGTTGCGCTCCAGGCACACCTCGAGCGGCACGTCGAAGAATACCGCCTGCACCTCGTAGCCAAAGCTCTTGGCCATCTTGATCCACTGGCGGCGCTCGTGAATGGAGAGATTGGTCGCGTCCACATAGTTCCAGGGCATGCGCGCAATCAGCCTTGCCCGCAGCAGCGACCGCAAGGTGGAGAAGACCAGTCCCTGGTAGCGCTGCTCCTCCACATCGTCGAAGAGGATGTTGCGCAGCAGGTCGCTCGAAAGCGGCGTAACCCCGCGCCTGCGGAACCAGGTAGTCTTGCCGGAGCCGGGCAGCCCGATGGCCAGCACCACGTACCCCTTGGGCGCCTGGGGTGATCGCTCGGCTGCCTCGGGCTCCGGCGGAGGCACTGAGGGCGTCTCCGGCTGGGTTTCAAGCTCCAGGCGCCCGGAACCCGCCGGTTCATTCCATTCCTGCCTCGCGGGCCCCTCCGGTTTCGCCGGCCGCGCCGGAGCGGGCCGCGTCTGCGCCGCGGGCCTCTGCGCCGCCGGCTGGGCCGGACGGGTCTGGCCTCCGCGGGGCTGCTGGGCCGGCGCCGTTGCCGAAGGGTCGTCCGGATAGAATGGCACCAGCGGAGCCGGTTGATTCGATGGGAGTTCCTGGCCAATCTTGCCTGTGGATTCCGAAGTATTGGCAGCGCGTCTGGAGCGTCTTCTCATGCAGCCTTCAAACTATACATAGTGATACCCGAATACCATACTTCCCTTAGGCGCTGCAAATGCTGTGCACAGCGTCACATACCGGCACGAATCCGGAAAGGCACACTACGCTTGAGGAAGCTTCCATTCCGAAGACGGGAATTGACCTGTCTTGACCTCATTTCCGTTCACGGGAGTGTTACCATCATGGGTTTGGTGGAAGTGCATTCTGGACTCATTTCAGACGCCGAACAACCCAAGCTCAAACCAGCTCACCGATTACGAAGGAGAATACACACATGGCAGTTAAGGTTGGTATCAACGGCTTCGGCCGCATTGGCCGCAACGTTTTGCGCGCCGCGCTCGGGCGACCCGAGATTGATTTTGTTGCCGTCAACGACTTGACCAGCCCGGCCACGCTGGCCCACCTGCTCAAGTACGACTCGATCCTGGGCAACCTGAAGAATGAAATCAGCTCCGGCGACGACTTCATCTCCGTCGATGGCAAGAAGATCAAGGTGTGGGCCGAGCGCGACCCCGCCAAGCTGCCCTGGGCTGATGTTGGCGCGCAGATCGTCATCGAATCAACCGGCCACTTCACCGACGCGAACAAGGCCAAGGCACACCTGGGCGCGACCGTGAAGAAGGTCATCATCTCCGCTCCCGCCTCCAATGAAGATATGACCATTGTGCTCGGCGTCAACCAGGACAAGTACGACCCGGCCAAGCACAACATTCTCTCCAACGCCAGTTGCACCACCAACTGTCTGGCGCCCGTTGTGAAGGTCGTCCTCGAGACCACCGGCCTCGTCTCCGGCCTCATGACCACCATCCACAGCTACACCAACGACCAGGTCATCCTCGACTTCCCGCACAAGGACCTGCGCCGCGCCCGTGCCGCCGGCCTGTCGATGATTCCGACTTCGACCGGCGCCGCCAGGGCCCTCAAGCTGGTCATCCCAGCGACCGCAGGCAAGCTGGACGGCTTCGCCATCCGCGTCCCAACCCCCAACGTCTCGCTCGTCGACCTGACCTACATCGCCGAGAAGCCCACAAGCGCCGAAGCCCTGAACGCTGCCTTCATGGCTGCCTCCGAAGGCGAACTGAAGGGGATTCTGGGCGTCGACTCCAACCTGCTGGTCAGCTCCGACTTCAAGGGCAATGCGCTTTCCTCCATCGTGGATACGCCGCTGACCAAGGTGGTCGGCAACCTCGTCAAGGTGCTGAGCTGGTACGACAACGAGTGGGGCTACTCCAGCCGCGTCGTCGACCTGATCAGCTTCCTGTTTGCAAAAGGCCTATAGTCCGTAACGTTACAAATCTGGGTGCCCCACCCTCGCCGCGTTCTTGATTTTTTGCGGCTAGGGTGGGATCCCACGAACCCCACCTGCCAACCATGCGCCAGAACATCAGCGGCGGCTCTCCTTACGAGCCCATCATCGGCTTCTCCCGCGCCGTGCGCGTAGGCAACTCCGTGCATCTGGCCGGAACCGGCCCGGTGGGCGCAGAAGCAGAAGACGCCGCCGGCCAGACCCGCCGCATCTTCGCCATCGCCGTCGAAGCCCTGGGACAGGCAGGCGCAACCCTTGATTACGTCGTCCGAACCCGCATGTACCTGACCCGCCAGAAAGACTGGGAAGCCGTTGGCCGCGTTCATGGCGAGTTCTTCTCCCGGATTCGTCCCGCGGCCACCATGGTGGTGGTTGCCCAGTTGCTCAATCCCGCATGGCGCGTTGAGATCGAGATGGACGCCGTCATTCCCGACCCCCAGACCAGTCTTGCTGCCGGCGCCGCAACAGACAAGTAACAGAACCTCAAGGAAGGCACACTCCCATGCCCAAGCTCACTATTCGCGACATCGCTCTGGCCAACAAGCGGGTCTTCATCCGCGTCGATTTCAACGTGCCGCTCACCGAAGACGGCTCCGCCATCACTGACGACACCCGCATCGTGGCCACGCTGCCCACCATCGTCTACGCCATCCGCCACAAGGCCAAGGT
>DASWZM010000125.1:0-11138 GCA_036404455.1 Occallatibacter sp.
CGCTGCTGGGGTCGTGGCCGTGGTGTTTCGGGCTGGCGTATGTGGGCATGAAGCTGGGCGAGGCGTGGCATACGGACCCGCGTTTTCACGCGGCGTTCCACCGTTTCCATCTGGCGGTGGAGATCGCGCTGTTGTTGGGAGCGGCGTGGTTTGTCTGGTCGCACGTCAAGCGTGGAAGAGAGGCGCAGGCAGCCTGAGGCCTGGGCCGGGGAGCGAAGCGGTTTGCAAGGCGTAGACTGTTGCGTCCGCCGCAATGGAAATTCGAAGCGATGCAAGAAAACATCGGAAGCAAAGGAAGGTTGGGAGAAGCGATGTCAACTGAAGAGCAAGGCGGCCAGAAGACCGCTGCAACAGGGAAGATTGCGCCCGCCACGGGCAAGCTGGGCGTGATGGTGGTGGGGCTGGGCGCCGTGGCCACCACGATGATCGCCGGAGTGGAGGCCGTTCGCCGCGGACTGGCCAAACCGATCGGCTCGCTCACACAGATGGGCACCATCCGGCTGGGCAAGCGCACCGACAAGCAATCTCCGCTGGTGAAGGAGTTTGTGCCGCTGGCCGGCCTGAACGACCTGGTCTTTACCGGCTGGGACATCTTCGAGGACAACGTCTACGAGTCGGCGGCGCACGCCGGGGTACTGGACAAGGGGACGCTGGAGCAACTGAAGCCGTACCTGGAGACGATCAAGCCGCTGCCGGCGGTGTTCGACCGGTACTACGTGAAGCGGCTCAACGGCACGCACGTGAAGAAGGGCAAGAACAAGCGCGACCTGGCCGAGCAGGTCATTGCCGACATACGGGCATTCAAGAAGACCGTGGACCGGGTGGTGATGATCTGGTGCGGGTCGACGGAGATATTCCTGGAACCGACGGCCGTTCACCAGAGCATCGAGGCCTTCGAGAAGGGGCTGGAAAACGACGACATCGGGATTGCGCCCTCGCAGATCTATGCGTATGCGGCGCTGAGCGAGGGAGTTCCGTTTGCCAACGGAGCGCCGAACCTGACGGTGGACGTTGCGGCGATGATCGAGCTGTCAAAGCGGAACGCGGCGCCGATCTGCGGGAAGGACTTCAAGACCGGGCAAACGTTGATGAAGACGGTGCTGGCGCCGGCGTTCAAGGCGCGCCTGCTGGGCGTCTCCGGCTGGTTCTCGACCAATATCCTGGGCAACCGCGACGGCGAGGTGCTGGACGATCCGCAATCGTTCAAGACGAAGGAAGAGTCGAAGCTGGGCTCGCTCGAATACATCCTGCAGCCGGAGCTTTACCCCGATCTCTACAAGGATCTGTACCACAAGATTCGCATCAACTACTACCCGCCGCGCGGCGATGAGAAAGAGGCCTGGGACAACATCGACATCTTCGGCTGGCTGGGCTACCCGATGCAGATCAAGTTGAACTTCCTATGCCGCGATTCGATTCTGGCGGCGCCGATCGCGCTGGACCTGGTGCTGTTCCTGGACCTGGCGAAACGCACGCCGGAGTTGCGCTCGATCGGCATTCAGGAGTGGCTGAGTTTCTATCTGAAGTCGCCGCAGACAGCCGCGGGGCTCTATCCGGAGCATGACCTGTTCATCCAGTCGATGAAGCTGAAGAACACGCTGCGGCACATCATGGGCGAGGGGCTGATTACGCACCTGGGGTTGGAGTACTACGACTGAGCATTTGCCATGCAGACAGACGCTCCCGTTGGTCGCAAGAGCAAAAGCCCCATCCGCAAGGGTGGGGCGTGCGCCTGATGTGCCGGAGTCTATTTCCCCAGCAGCAGAACGCCTTCCTGTTGAGCGGCCTGGCGCAGGTCTTCGTCGAGGGTGGCGAGGGGGAGCGAAAGACGCAAGGCGAGTTCCAGATAAGTGGCGTCGTAGAGGGTGAGGTTGTGCCGGTCAGACAATTCCAGAGTTTCTTTCCAGGTGTGATGCCTTGTCTGGCGATCGATGAAGATGGGCAGGTTCTCCAGATCGGCAAGGATGCCGTGGCGATTTGGTCTGCTGATCCTGCCGCGCCGGATGCCTAGGTTAAGAACGTTGGCGACTTCGATCCGCCACAACTCCGGGACAACGGCTCCATAATCGGCAATCTGCTTGAACAGGTACAGGATGGCATCCATTCTCTCTTCCGGAAAGGTCCATGCCAGCGTGGCGGAGCTGTCGAGGATAAGGCTCACCGCCGTCCCTCATCGCGATATGCCTTCCACTCCTCCCAGTCAAAGGGACCGAGCTTCATTTCCTTGGCCCGTTGAGACATGCGCTCCAACGCTGCGTGGGCGCGCGCTCTATCGGCCTCAAAGCGGGGACGTGGCGCGGCGGAGAGGACTGCCGAAGGCTTGCCGTGGCGGGTGATGAGAATCTCTTCGCCTGCCTCCACGCGGTCAAGCAGAGAGCCGAGGGTGTTCTTTGCCTGAAACGCTCCGATTTGTTGCATGGCCCCTCCCCTAAACAATCTAGACTGAGCTAGCTTAACATATTCTTGATTTATTCGCCTAACCCCGGGGCTGGCATCTTTTCATCTGCTGTGTTTCGCAATAAATAGGATGGGGATGAGCAACGCTTGTCTCCACACAGGCAGGGGGTGCGTGGGCCTGGAGGCCCACACTACAGCCGGACTGGAGTCCGGCGCTACACGCTGACTCGGCGCTACACGCCGGCATTACGCTGCCATGGCCTGGGCGAGACGGCGGACGGTGAGGACGGTGATATCGTCTTCCTGGCCGAATTCCCTGGCGGCGTCGGCGATGTAGAAGGCGGACTGGTTGCTCAGGTTGTGGACACGGTCGAAGCCGAAGAGTTCGCCGGATGCTTTGCGGGCTTCAACGACTCCATCGGACATGAGCAGAAGGCGGTCGCCGGGGTGGAGGTAGAGGCGAACCTCTTCATAGCGTATGTCGGGCAGGACACCGAGCGGGAGCCCGCCGGGCAGCGCGACCTCCTGGCTGTTGAGATAGGGCGGCAGGTGGCCTGCGCTGGCCAGGACCAGCTCGCCATTGGCGCAAAACCAGGCGGCCTGGCAGGTGGTGAAGCTCTCGCTGCCGGTGAGCACGCGATTGAGGGATTCGAGAATCTTTGCGGGGCTGCGTTCGGTGATGCGGCGGAGCGCACCCATGAGCATGGATACGTTCATTGCCGCCTTGAGTCCCTTGCCGGCCACATCGCCGATGATGACCAGGATGCCGCCGTCCTCAGTGGATTGGACGTGGAAGAAGTCGCCGCCCACCTCGGTGGCCGGGTTGTAAATGGAGTCCACTTCAAAGCCCGGGGTTTCGAGCCGTTCGTGGGGGATCATGAGTTCCTGAACGCTGCGCGCGGCGGCCAGTTCGCTGGAGGCGCGTTCCTGGTCGTGCTGCACGCGCAGGAAGCGGATGAAGATGATGACGACGATGGCCAGGATGCCGGTGAAGTCGGCAATGGAGGCAAAGTGGATGGGGACGGGCCCGGCCATTAGAGTGAGCGGGGAATGATATTCGTGGCCACTCCACTCGCTCATGCCTCCGGTGAGTATCGGCTCGGCGATGCCGACAATGCTCAACACCAGCGGGATGAGGAGGAGGCCAGCCTCGAAATTGCGGCGCATTGTGGCGATCATGAGGGTGAGGAAGATAAAGAGCAACGATCCCACAATCCACAAGAGGCTACCCAAAATGGCAATGACCAGCACAATCCCTATGACTTCCTGGCTGACTGTGCGTGTGCCGCGGCCCACGAGAAGCAAAGCCGGGCCGACCCCGAGGAGGACGGGCGAGGAGTAGCGCAGCAGCTTGATGTACCAGCGGCTGCGCAGGGAGAGAAACGAGATCAGGAACTCAAAGTAGAGATAGGCCGAGATGAAGACCAACTCCAGGAATATGGCCCCATACCAGAGTCTGTCGAGGCGGGCTGAGCTGCCGGCAAGTTCCACAAACCCGATGGGCGCCTGAACCAGCTCGTGCAGAGCCAGCCACAGATACTCGATGTGCCCATTCTGGGTGAAATAAAGAACCAGCAAGAACAGAGCGAGCACCAGGAGCAGGATGGAGTTGACCACCCGCGGCAAACGCTCGAACAGGCCGTGCGTGTTCCACAGTTCAAGCCGACGATCCAGGTCCTCACGGTTTCCCAGGTGCAGGGTGCGAGAGGAGAAGAAGGAGGTATAAGCCGCAGTGCCGAATGGAAAATACGGGGTGCGCACAACGAGAACCAAATTGGTCTCATCGGGCGGGATGTTGAGGTAGTAGAGCCGGGAGATCTGCTGATAGTTTTGCGGAGCATCCCCGTGAGGTCCTTCGGCAGGAATCTTTCGGCCATTGGCGAACACATCCGCGCCCGGACCGGCTGAGCTGCTGATGGACATGGGGGTGTTCTCAGAGACAGGCAACTCGACCAGGAGCGCCAGGGGGCCGTGATGGGGGGCCAGCTTGATATGCAGCCTGAACCAGGCAAACGGGCGCTGGTGGTCTTTGGGAGGCCCAACATCGCCGTGTGACCCGGACTTGTCGTCGCCGGCGGGATGATCTTCGTCCGGAACATCGGCAATGGCCACCTGCGCGTCACGGATGGCCCAGGTGCTGTCATCAAAATCGGGAGCCGCAGCTGCGGTGTTGGCGGTGATGCCGACGCGCCAGCCTTTTTCGAGGACCAGCGGGGAGCCCAGGTTCGAGGCGTCAAAAGCGATCCCGGGAGTTTTTTGGGTATCCACCGGGACCGGCCGGGCATGGGCGTGGCCGCCGAACAGGGTCCCTAGCGAAGGCGCGTGAGGTGGGTGAGACGACTGGGCAAAGCCCTGCATGACAAAGCAGAAAGCCACAGCGGCCAGGTTCAGGACGTTCCGGCGCAAGAATCCTCCCCACTCCAATGTGTTCTCCACTTTAATTCAGACGGGGACAAGCTCCAAGAAGATTGCAAGGGCATTTATGCGCCAGGAATTCGGGATGAGAACGGCGCTGGGCCGTGGAATTGGCCTTCGAATCGAATTATTCTTCCTTTCTGTTGCCAAACAGGCGGATACTAACGTCTAAAGAATCGAGCGGAGCGGGGCAATCGGTGTGCCGCGCTGGAGGTTAGGTCATGAGGGCAGCTTTCAAGGGTTCGAGAGCAGTGGCGCTGGCAGGGTTGGCGCTGGCGCTGGCCACCGGACTATGGGCACAGTCCACGGGGTCGAGCACGACCCCGGCCAGTACGCCCACGGTCCAGCAAGCACCGGGAACCGCGCCTGTCGGGGGCGATACGCCATCCGCGACTGCCGCGAAACAGCCGGAGTCCGGAACGGCTCCCGCGGCGGGTGGCAGAGCTTCCACCACGCCCACGGCTTCCACCACGCCCACAGCCCAACCTGCGCCGGGAACGGCTCCTGTTGGGGGTGACACGCCTGCCGGCACTCCCCCGAAGACGCCTGCGCCGGGAACGACGCCGGTTGGGGGGGACACCCCTGCGGCCGCCGTGAATCCAGAGAAGGTGGTCGAGCCGGGCAGCCAGAAGGTCAATGTGAAGGCGGGCAGCATCGACGACGTGAACGCGGTGGGGAACCGCGATATCGGGGCCCGCGGGATGGGGAACTGGTACTCGGTGGACACCGAGATCAAGATGGGCAAAATGTACGCCACGGAGATCGAGAAGAGCACCAAGTTCATCACCGACCCGGTGGTGCTGGAATATGTAAACCGGGTGGGACAGAACATCGTGAAGAACTCCGATTGCAAGGTTCCGTTCACGATCAAGATCATCGATTCGGACGAGATCAACGCCATGGCGCTGCCGGGCGGGTTCTTTTATGTGAATTCGGGGCTGATTCTGAATGCGGACGAGGAGGCGGAACTGGCCGGAGTGATGGCCCATGAGACGGCCCACGTTTGCGCCCATCACGCGGTGCGGGAACAGACGCGGATGAACTACGCGCAATTGAGCACCATTCCGCTGATCTTCATTGGGGGCTGGACGGGTTACGGCATCTATGAGGCCGCATCTCTCGCTGTTCCCATGACCTTTCTGAAATTCTCCCGCGAGTTCGAGGCGCAGGCCGACTACCTTGGCGTGCAATATATGTACCGGGCCGGCTACGACCCGCAGGCATTCATCAGCTTCTTTGAGAAGGTGCAGGCACTGGAAAAGCGCAAGCCCGGCATGGTGGCCAAGGCCTTCGCCGATCACCCCCAGACCCCGGATCGAATTCTGCACTCCCAGGAGGAGATTGCGCGCATTCTTCCGGCGCGGGACGAGTACACGGTGACCACCTCGGAGTTCGACGATATCAAGGCCCGGCTGGCGCGCATTAAAAACAAGCGCCGCCTGACCGATTCGAAGGACACGAAGAAGCCGTCGTTGCGCCGGGCCGGCACCGGCAGCGATCCGAACAGCACGGCGAGCGACGGCAATCCTTCGAGTTCAGACGACGACAAGCCCACGCTGCACCGGCGCGACGACCAGAGTCAGAACTAGGCCGCGCCCCAATCCGGGCCGCAATTCTTTTTGCGCCGGGCGAATTCCAGTGGTGGCGCACCATCCGTCCCAACAACCCAACCTCTTGGGTAGGGGATAGGCTCAGGCACAACCGGCTGGGTCTGAGGTCGAAACTCGCCCATGGAGGTTTCCGGATCGGGACGCGGAAAGCCGATGAATTTCCTGTAACTGCCTGAAATTCCTTGAATTCACGGGTGAAACCGCGCTATATACAAGACTACCGGCAAATTTGCCGGAATCTCTGCTGAGGCGGCTCTGCCTCCAGGAGGCAATTATGCGCAACGCCGCGGCTCGGTCCAATCTGCTGGTGCCCGAGGTACGCGAGGTCATGGACATTCGCCAAGCCTCGGACTACCTGGGCATTTCTCCCGATACGCTCTACAAATATGCGTCGGAGGGTTTTGTGCCCGCCTTCAAGCTGGGCAACCGCTGGCGCTTCAAGCGTTCCCGGCTGGACGAGTGGATGGACCGACAGTCCGACATCCGGGCTGCCGGCGCGGGACTCGACCCGCAGCAGAAGAAGCCGGTGCGGCCGGCGGTGTAAAGACAGTGAAAGCTCACAGCCAACAGATGACAGTTCAACGGGGACAACCGGCAACTGAAGACTGACTAATCCATCCCCCCACCGTGATATACCTGTCCGGGTGAACCACTTCCGCCGCGTCGGCCTGCTGCGCCGCCGTTTGACCAAAGCTGGCCTTCACGGCTGTTTTGCGAAGGCCGTTGAAGCGAAAATCTGCCTTTATTGCCATCCTCTAAAGCCTATACGGAACCCGAATATCGGGGTCGTGACCGGGAAAGTCGCGGATATTCCGGGTGATGAGAAGCCGGTCCTCTGCCTGAGCAGTGGCTTGGATGATGGCGTCGGGCAGCTTGATCTTGCGTTGACGCCGCAGGTCGACAGCCCGCTCAGCTACCTCCGGGGTGACGGGCAGAATGCTGAAGGTCAGCAGAAAGGCCCGGATTTGTTTCTCATCCTCCTGAGTGGTTCCCGCCATGACTTCCATCCAAGTGACGATGCTGATGGCGCGCCTGGAATACTGCTCCATCTCAAGGCGCGCCTGGGGGACGCCGCTCAGGTAGTCAATCAGGATGTTGGTGTCGAAGAGGACGTTCTCTCTTCCCATTCCTCGCGCATCCTCTCCTGATACTTCAGGCCGTCCACGGGACGGTTGGCCCACAGCCCGAAGGCTTCCTGTTTTTGGGCCTGGCGGTGCGGCTCCAGAGATTTCGAGATGGCACGGCGCACGAACTCGGCACGCGAAATAGCCAGGGTTTTGACGACACCGTTGAGAAGGTCTAGATCCTCTGCCGGAATATCCACAAGCGTGCGCATATCGAACTCCTTTGATATACAACCATGATACCACATTTCAACCCGGCCCATTCTCATGCGAAAGGCCTGTTCCCCGACCCCTGTTATCCTTACCCCGTGGACCACTCCCGCCGCATCGGGCAATTGCGCCGCCGCATGACCAAAGCCGGGATTCCGGGGCTTCTGGTTACGCACCCCCCCGATATTCGTTATCTGTGTGGATTTACAGGCTCCAGCGCTGCGCTGGCAGTGACGCGCCGGGCAGTGTGGCTGTTTACCGACGGACGCTACAGGGAGCAGGCGGCGGAGGAGGTTGAGGCCGCGCAGGTGCAGATCGAGCCGGGTTCTCCGGCGGTGGCTGCCGTGGAGTGGCTTGCCGCGCAGCACGGCGTGGAGTTTGCCGGATTCGACCCTGTCTGGACTACAGTGGCCGAGTTGGCCCGCTGGAAGGCCGCGCTGCCCAGCCGTCTTCGCCGCGGCTTTCTCTCCGTTTTGCCCGCGCCGCTGGTGGAAACTTTGCGCCAGGTGAAGGACGAAGACGAGCTGGCCCTGATGGCGGAGGCGGCGCTGGCAGGCTGCAAACTGTTTGACCACATACTTGGATTTATCCGGCCCGGGCTTCAGGAGATGGAAGTGGCCGCGGAACTCGAGCACCGGGCGCGTCTGTTGGGCGCGGAGGGCATGTCGTTTGAGACCATCGTGGCTTCGGGGGTGCGGTCGGCGCTGCCGCACGGGCGGGCCACCACCGCCCGGCTGCCCCGGCGCGGCTTCCTGACCCTCGACTTCGGTATAATCCTCGGAGGCTATTGCTCGGATATGACCCGCACCGTGTACCTGGGAAGGCCCAGGGCCAAAGAGCGGGAAGCATACGCGGCAGTGTTGGAGGCTCAGGAGGCCGGAGTGGAGGCGGTGCGCTCCGGCGCAAGCTGCGGGGAGGTGGACGAAGCCGCCCGCTGCGTCTTGCGGAGGGCGGGTTTAGCGGAGGCATTTTCCCACTCCACCGGCCATGGAGTCGGACTGGAGATTCACGAGCCGCCACGGATCGGGGCCGGACAGACAACCAGGCTGCTCGCCGGCATGGTTGTGACCATAGAGCCGGGAATCTATCTGGAGGGTCAATTCGGCATTCGCATCGAGGACATGGTGGCTGTAACCCGAACCGGAGGGCAGGTGCTGACCCCCGCACCCAAGGCCCTTATCGAACTTTGATTGAACGGGCCTGAGGAGTATTGACAGGCCCTGCTTCATCCCACCCGCATGTGGGAGAGTTAAGGAACGAATGAAACCACAAGATATCGAAGATCTGAAACAACTGATTGAGTTCCTGAAGGAACATCAGGTTGCCGAATTCGAGGTAGACCGGGGCGACCTGAAGATCCGGCTCAAGTTCAGCCAGCCGGAGACTGCAGGGGCAGGGCTGGGGGATCTGGCCCGCCTGCTGGCGTCGGCTCCTCAGGGCGTAGCCCAGGCGGCTGCCGCACAGACGGCAACCCCAATTCCTGCAGCATTGCCTTTGGAAGAAGAGGCTCCCGCGGACCCGGATGCGGGGCTGCACCTGGTCAAGTCGCCGATCGTCGGAACCTACTACGGTTCGCCTTCGCCGGGCGCCTCGGCTTTTGTCTCCCCTGGCGATCACGTGGACAAGGGCCAGGTAATCTGCATCATAGAAGCCATGAAGCTGATGAACGAGATCGAATCCGACGCCACCGGCGAGATCGTCAAGTGCTTTGTATCCAATGGCCAGCCCATCGAGTTTGGGCAGCCTCTCTTTTCCGTCCGGCTGGGTCAGGGTCCTGAATGATTCGTAAGGTATTGGTTGCCAATCGCGGTGAAATTGCGCTGCGGGTTCTGAACGCCTGCCGGGAACTCGGCATTCGCACGGTCGCCGTCTACAGCGAGGCGGACCGCAATGCGCTGCACGTTCGTTTTGCCGACGAGGCCATTTGCATCGGCCCTCCGCGCCTGGCTGACAGCTATCTGAACGTTCCCGCAGTGATCTCTGCCGCCGAGATTGCCGATGTGGAAGCGATCCATCCAGGCTATGGGCTGCTGAGCGAGAACGCCAACTTCGCCGAGGTCTGCCGCGCCTCGAACATCAAGTTCATTGGCCCTCCGCCCGAGGTGACGCGCCTGATGGGCGAGAAGGAAAAAGCGCGGCAGGCGATGAAGATGGCCAAGGTACCCATTCTGCCTGGTTCCGATGGCGTGATTGCGACCGCCGAGGATGCGGCGGCGTGGGCGGCGAAAGTGGGCTACCCGGTGATCCTGAAGGCCAAGGCAGGCGGCGGCGGGCGCGGCATGCGCATCGTACGCACCGCGGAGGAATTGCCCCATCTCTTCCACGCGGCCTACAGCGAGGCAGCCAACGCATTTGGCAACGGCGAGTTGTACATGGAGAAGTTCATCGAGCGGCCGCGGCACATCGAGTTCCAGGTGCTGGCCGATGAGCATGGCAATGTGGTTTCACTCTTTGAGCGCGAATGTTCGATTCAACGCCGCCATCAGAAGCTGATCGAAGAGGCTCCGTCGCTGCAGGTGACCCCCAAGCTGCGCGAGGAACTGGGCCGCACCTTGTGCCGCTGCCTGGCGGACATCGGCTACCAGAATGCAGGCACCGTCGAGTTCCTGATGGATGAGGACAGGCAGCTTTACTTCATTGAGATGAACACCCGCATCCAGGTGGAGCACCCGGTTACCGAGATGATCACCGGCGTCGACCTAGTGAAGGCGCAGTTGCGGATCGCCTCAGGGGAACGGCTGGACGCACTTCTGCCCCGCAAGATCGAGATTCGCGGCCACGCGATCGAATGCCGCATCAACGCCGAGCATCCGCAGAAGTTCACCCCCTCGGCGGGCCAGATTACCGCCTTCAACGTGCCCGGCGGGAACGGCGTGCGGGTGGATACGGCGCTGTACGCCGAGGGCGTGGTTCCGCCTTACTACGACTCATTGATTGCCAAGCTGATCGTGCACGGGGTGGACCGCGCCGAGGCGATTGCCAAGATGGAGCGCGCACTTAGCCAGTTTGTGGTGCAGGGAATCGAGACCTCGATCACGATGCACCAGGAGATTTTTGCCGACGCCGGCTTCCGCGCCGGCGAGTTCGACACTGCGTTTATGGAGCGGTTCCTGGCCTCCAGGGCCGAAGCCAGGACACGCCTGGAATAACCGGGACCGCCCGAAGACCGGGTTGCGCTTCATCAGGATAAGGCTGGATTCCCTTTGAGGGGGTCCAGCCTTTCCTGTTTTTCAGCGGGTTAAATATTTCTTTGCGGGAAGGAAGTTTTGCCTATATAAGTTCTGGTGTGAAGGAAGGAGGACAAAGTGATCGTTGATATGCAGAGCTTGCAGCTGAGTCAAATCATAACTGCCGTTGGAGGACTGGGGACGGCGGCCTTTGG
>DASWZM010000126.1:0-39258 GCA_036404455.1 Occallatibacter sp.
CGCCGTCTCCAGCGTCGGCCTCATGGTCGGCGGCGTCGGCGTCATGAACATCATGCTCGTCAGCGTCACTGAGCGCACCCGCGAAATCGGCGTCCGCAAGGCCATCGGCGCCACCAAGCGGAACATCCTCACCCAGTTCACCACTGAGGCCGTCACCCTCTGCGCTGTGGGCGGCGTCATCGGCGTCCTTGTCGGCGCCGTCATCACCTGGATCGTCTACTTCCTCCCCATCGGCCTGCCCGCCACCCTCTCCACCCTGTGGGTCCTCACTGGCTTCGGCGTCTCCTGCGCCATCGGCCTCATCTTCGGCATCTACCCCGCCTGGAAAGCCGCCAACCTCGACCCGATCGAGGCGCTGCGGTACGAGTAGGATGTGTCCTTACAAGGGAAACGGTAGACCGGGGCTTCAGCCCCGGCAACTTAAGGCCAACAGCAAGAGAAGAACGGAGGTCCGGTCCGAGCCGTTTCCCGAATCGATCCTCTGGCTGTCATCCAATATTTGTCATCGCAATCTGCTATCTTCCTTTTGAGCAGCATTCATGCGCAAAGACACACTTGTGGTAGTCTTGACGGCGGCAGCTTCCGGGCTTTGCTGGTGGCCTGCGCTCATCGAGCCGAGCCTCGATTTCCCCAGATGGCTGCTCTTGGTCCCTGTCGCGCTTTCGACCGGCTTGTCGACGATCCTATCAGGCGGCCGCTGGCTGCGCAGCCTGCTCGTCTCGGTGGCGGCCGCATTTGTCGGCCTGTGCAGCGGTTTCGCCATTTTTCCTCCGAGCGATGGAATTGAATCTTCCTATATTCCAATCATTGTTGCGTTCGCCATGGCAGCAGTGACTCTCGTGTCTCTCCTTACAGCCCTGGCAGGGCGGTTCATCGCTATGTCGAAGGCGAATCCCAGGCACGCTTTTTGGGCCTTGTTGATTTGCTGCGCGGCGTCGGGGCCGGTAGCTCTCGCGCTCACCCCGCCGCTCGTCGCGCTCCGGGTAGCTCGCAACGATCGGATCGCGGAAGAAAGGTTTCAAGCGTTGAAACGTGCCGTCGAGCGCACCTGGTCCGCACCGAACGGTCCCGCAAGCGTCTGCAATGGGTTGGCTCTCAGACGTAATTACTCCGGCCCCCCGTTCTCTGACCAGAACTGGAGCCGTATCGCTGGCAACTACGTCACCGAGGACGGCTACGTCTTCGGTATCTATTGTCAGGAGCAAGGCGGGTATGTGATCGACGCTTCCCCGGTGATTGGGGGGAGATATGGCGGAGGAGGCTACGGATCCCGCAAGTTCTGCACTGACGAATCGGGCAAAATCGGCTGTGGAGTGGAATGGAATCGTTCCCGCAACGCATGCGCCCCATGTCCCAGCTAGCCGAATCGACTCCCCAAGACCCCAGCCCGCAAAGAGCCCGTCCCGCTCGCATTCGCATGCACCCGCTGACTCGCTGACTTCCTAACTCGCTGGCTTGCTAAACTAGCTCCAACCATGCCTCATGCTTTAGCCCATTCCGTGGAGATCCTCACCACGGTCCTGACCGTCACCGGCATGGGCTACTTCCTTGCCGCCATCCTTGCCGCCCGCGTTTTTCTCTCCGCCCGCCGCGCCCCGCTGGCCGCCTATGCCCCCGGCGTCAGCATCCTCAAATCCCTCAAAGGACTCGACCCCGGCATGATCGACGCCTTCCGTAGCCACTGCCGCCAAACCTACGCCGGCGAGTACGAACTGCTCTTCGGCGTTTCCTCCCTCAACGAACCCGCCGCCGCAGCCGTCGAGCAGCTCAAGCAGGAGTTCCCCGCTCATTCCATTCAGCTTGTCGAGTGTCCCGCCCGCCTCGGAGCCAACGGCAAGGTCAGCACCTTGGCCCAGCTTGCCATCCACGCCCGCCACGATTTCCTGCTCATCAACGACTCCGACATCACCGTCTCGCCCCGCTATCTTGAGCGCGTCATGGCCCACTTCGCGCCTACGCCAGCCTTGTATCAGGGCACGACTTCAGTCGTGCCGATAGCGCAGCAAAGTGAATTGGGGGCTTTAGCCCCTTCGGGCGATTCTTTCGCCGCCCCCAGCAATCCAAAGCCGAAGAGCGAGGTCGCCCTCGTCACCGCCCTCTACCGCGGCCGCGCCCACGGGACGCTCCCTTCGCGCCTCGAAGCCCTCGGCATCGCCACCGACTTCCAGGCCGGCGTTCTGCTCTCCAGAATGATTGAAGGCGGCCTGCACTACGGTCTCGGCTCCACGCTGGCCATAAGCCGCGGCGCCCTCAACAAGATCGGCGGCCTTGAAACCCTCGTCGATCACCTCGCCGACGACTATGAACTCGGCGTCCGCGTCTCCCGGGCCGGCTACCGCATCGCCCTCAGCGCCGAAGTCGTCGAGACCAGCGTCCCCGCCTACGGCTGGCGCGGGTTCGTCGATCACCAGCTCCGCTGGGCCCGAACCGTCCGCGACGCCCGTCCCTGGGGCTATGCCGGCCTCATCTTCACCCACGGCCTCGCCTGGGCCCTGCTCAACGTAGTAGCCAGCGGCCTGAGTCCATTGAGTTTATGGCTCCTGGGCCTGAGCTTCTTCCTGCGTCTTACCCTGGCCATGACGGTCGGAGCCGAAGTTCTCGCCGACCACCAGGTCCTCCCCACTGTCTGGCTCCTGCCCCTGCGCGACCTCGTCGCCATCGGCATCTGGACAGCCGGGTTTGCCGGCAACACCATCGTCTGGCGCGGCGAGCGCTTTATTCTCAAAGACGGAAAGCTGCAAAAGTTGGGTGAATTGACGGGTTAGCTGGGTTTTATACGGAACCGTTTCACACGCCGGGCGTATGATCCTGTGTGGTCATCCGCGCGGTCGAAAGGTCAGCCCGTGGAATCGCGGAAAGACACCTGTGATGCAAGCGCCCGTTGAATCCGATCGGTTGCAAAGAACGCCGGAGGGTCCGGGCGGATGCGTCGCCTTGGATACCAAAGCAGACGTTTCCGGTGCTGCGGCCCCAAACCTGATTTCCGGCCTTATTTACGACCTGCGGCTTGGAGACGCCTGCTCCGACGGCTTTTACGCCGATGCCGCCCGCTTCTCCGATCGGCTTTTGGCGGAAATCGACTTCCGTGCTGGAACCGCGATCCGTGCTTACAGCCACTATGTGCAGACTCAATTGAGAGAACCTCCGCGTAGCCTCGGCGAGTATTCGGTCGAACTGCTCACCCTCGGCCTTGCGCTCTCGCAGTATGCTGGTGCGGCTGAGAAAACGCCGGGCTGGGTGGTCGAGTTGTCGCAGGAGCTCTTTTGGCTCCGCCGCCGGTCGCCGCGGATAAAGCCGGTGGCCGACATTTTTCGCGCAGCTCTTACCCGGCTTTTCCTGGTGCCCCGCATCGGTCGCAAGCCAACCGATGGCGGGTGCTCGCTGGACCGGTTGTCCCGCCTGATCGGCTGGCTCCAGGCCACCGGCGAGTTCGAGCAGGAGGCCATGCGCCTCGACAATTGGCGTAGCTTTCTTGGCACGCTTCCTCACGCGGAGGCCGTGCACTGGATCGAGACCGCCGCGGATCTCTTCGCTTGGTTCCAGCGCGAGGCAGATCGAACGCTGGGAGCCTACACCCGCGGAGTTACGGGTTTTTTGGCCGGGGAATACGCCGGCCGCGGCTGCCGCGAAGATCAGATCTTCTGCGGCAGGCAGCCGGTCGAATACCACTTGAGCATGGTCGCCACCGAGATCATGAACCGGGGACTGCGCGAGCAATTCGAATGCACGCCGCAACGGGTCGTCCTGGTTCCCGCGTGCATGCGCGGCGCAAAGGCCGGCAGTTGCCGGGCGCGTACATCCGGCTCGGATATCGCCTGCACAGCCTGCGACCCGGCCTGCGCCGTCAACCGCATCACCCGCCGCATGCGCCGCCAGGGAGCGAAGGTCTACCTGATCCCCCATTCAACGGGATTCAGCCGCTGGCTGGAACGGTGGCAGCGTGCGCCGGAGGCCGGCGTCGTCGCTGTGGCCTGCATGTTGAACATCCTGCCCGGCGGCTTTGAGATGCGCGCACGCGGAATAGCCTCCCAGTGCGTGCCCCTGGACTATCCAGGCTGCCGGAAACACTGGTCCCGCAAGGGAATCCCCACCAGTCTCAATGAAGACCGGCTTGTACAAATCGTGGCCGGAACCGCCGGCCCGAGATAGCGGGCCCGTCTCCATCATGGCGACGTGTTGGTAGTTAGCCTGGGAGGCTCTCTGCAGTGGTTGGATCGATGATGTTCCTCACTTGCAGAACACGATTGGCGGGAAAGCCGCCCTGCCGCGCGTGTTCGCGCACCACTTCTGCGTTCGGGGCAATGTAGACGCAAAATATCTTGTCGTCGGTTACGTAGCTGTGAAGCCACTGAATCTGCGGCCCGAGATTCCTCAACACGCTACACGATTTCTCCGAAACAGCCTGCAACTGCTGAGCCGACATCGAGCCGGCTCCCGGAATCTCACGTTCAATCACGAACTTCGGCATGCGCGACCTCCTTCAGACGTGGAATTTCTGTAGTTTATACAAGCCCCGGATGCATTGTGTATAGAATCCGGCCGCGGCGAAGCAGTTTAAAGCAAGTTTGCGAATTCCTCTTGGAGAACTCCCAACCTATGGCCTTCCTGGAGAATGACCCGCAACCGAACGCCCAGCGCGCTGGCACGGGCACAAGCCACAATGCTATCGTGAATCCCAAATGCCGTTTGTGACGACCACCGAAACCGGCGTCCCCATTCAGGGCCCCACCGCCACGCTCATCTATGACGATTGGTACCCGGCTCTGCGCACCGATCGACTTCGTCCTGGCAAGCTGACCAAAGCCATGATGCTGGATATCCCGCTGGTCCTCGGCCGCCGCGCCGATGGCCGCGTCTTTGCCCTCCGCGACAGTTGTCCCCATCGCGGGATCCCGCTGAGCGTGGGGTGGTTCGACGGCCATCACGTGACCTGCAGGTACCACGGCTGGGAGTTCGAGCCCTGCAGCGGCCAATGCGCGGTCATCCCTTCGCTCTCCAGCCGCGACCACCTGGACGCCACCCGCATCTTCGCCACAGCCTTCCCCTGCGAGGAACGCGACGGCCACGCCTGGGTCTATATTCCTGGCCCGGGAATCGGACGAAAGAGTGAAAGCGCGGAGCGCCGCCGCCCCGTTCCGGAGCTGGCCAAATTCGGCCCACGCTTCCGCACTGCATTCCTCACCGCCGACCTGCCCTGCAACGTCGATCACGGCATCATCGGCCTCATGGACCCTGCCCACGGCCCCTTTGTGCACCAGGCCTGGTGGTGGCGCTCGCGCGCGTCCATCCGCCAGAAGACCAAGCGCTTCGAGCCCATCCCCGAGGGCTTCCGCATGAGCGCCCACGCCCCCAGCGGCAACTCCGCGCCCTACAAGCTCCTCGGCGTCTACGGCCAGCCCATTGAAACCACCATCGACTTCGTGCTGCCCAACCGGCGGACTGAGGTCATCCGCTGCGGCGACAAGTGGTTTTCCAGCCTGACCACGGTGACGCCCGTGACCGGCTCAACCTGCCGCATCGACGTCGTTGCCGCCTGGAACGTCTTCTACCATGTGCCGCTGGTAACGCCGATCGCGAAGTTCTTCGGCGCAAAGTTCGTCCGCCAGGACCAGATCACCATGATTCAGCAGGCCGAAGGCCTCCGCCACAACCCCAGCCTGATGCTCATCGACGACGCCGACAAGCCCGCCAAGTGGTACTTCGCGCTCAAGCAGGCGCGCCTGGAAGCACCCGCCTGCGCCACGCCCAAACACCCCATGGACGGCCCGGTGGAATTGCATTGGCGGAGCTGAAGATGCCCTAATCTCCCGGAACCGCCACCGGATCCTGTTCGCTGATCGCCGCACAATCGATCGACAGGCAAGCACCCAGCTCGTTGAAGTCCTTGTCCCACCGCGGACGATTGTCTTTCCCCAGCGCCGTGAGCGCATAGCTCGAGGTGCCCAGAATCTCGTACCAGATGTTCTGCGCCTGCCACAGGTTCAGCTCGAAGGGCAACTCCACCAGGTTTTGCGCCAAACTCAGTGCCCGGTCCAGCATCTCCATCGACCCTGAGGACATTTGCAGCTCGATCATGGCCCGCTTCATCCGCTGGTCGGAAATGTAGGAGAGCGTGGCCGTCTCCAGCGGAACCTGGTCTGCCTTGGACAGCGACAGAAATGACCGCAGCTGAGCCTGGTCGATGGGGTCGGTCTCCAGCGCGCGGCGCAGTCCCGCGTTGATGGCATATCCCGCCGCCAGAGTCAGCGCCGGCGGCTTGGGCAACCCGGCCTGCGATAGAAAGTGCAACAGGCTGGCGTGGTCCTCGTAGATCGTGGTCAGCGAGTTCTCGATGTCCCACAGCGTCGAGTTCAGAATCAGCTGCACGATGCGCCGCTGCTCGTCGGTAAACAGCGACGTCAGCGAATAGTCCACGCGCCCGTATTCCCGGTCCAGCAGGCGAATCACCTCGGGGAAGCGTGCCCGCTGCACGTGTTCCGCGGCCTGTTTGGCGAAGGCTTCGAACTCGGCATCATCGGCATCGCTGTACGCCTTTACAGCAGCGGTAATGTTCTGGTCGCCGAAGTGCAGCACCGCGAACGAGAAACTCTGCTCCTGGCCGGTAATGGCGCTGGCGATGTGCGCCCGCCCCAGCGCCAGCCGTCCGCGGCCGGAGGTATAGATGTCATAGGAGATGCGCCGGACGTGGTAACAAAACAGGTCGGTCTCCTCGGCAAACGACGAGAAGACAGAGCTGATGGCGTAGTGCGCCGCCACCTGTTCCAGGCCCAGCTCCATGGTGGTCACGCACTCCTTGTAAATCTGGGCGCCGTCGCCGGCGCTCGCCGCGTTGGAGCGGGCCTCTGCCAGCCGCGCCAGAAACGCGGGCTCCAGCCCTTCGGCCTGCCCGCCAAAAACCTCCCGCGCCAGTTGCAGCACCCGCGCCGCATACGTAATGATCTGCACCGTCTCGATGCCCGCTATGTCGTCGAAGAACCACCCGCAGCTGGTGTACATCAGCTGCATGTGGCGCTGCATCTCCATCAGCTCCAGCGCCCGCACCCGCTCCGCTTCTGACAGGATGTGGTTCTCATGCGCGCGGAAGAACCGCTCCGCCGACTCCGTGCTGCGGTCCAGCACCACTTCGATGTACCTGTCGCGGGCAGCCCACACGTCTTTGAAGAGCTTGCCGCCCTCCTGCTCCGTTAATGGGTCCACGGCGTCGCGCAGCTCATCCAGCGCCTGGCGCAGCGGCGCTCGCCAGGCCTGGTTGAAGCCCGGCGTGCCCGAGTTGCAGCCGCAGTTCGAGCGCCAGCGCTCCACGCCGTGTACGCAACTCCAGGATGTGTTGTCCACGATTTCGCACTCGTATTCCGGCGGAAACTGCTCGAGAAACCTGCCATAGTTGGTCAGCTTCACCGTCCTGTCTCGTTCCAGCAGCCGCAATGCGTAGGCCAGCGCCATTTCGCCGTGCTTGTGATGGTGGCCGTACGACTCGCCATCGGTGGCCACGTGCGCCAGTTGCGGCTGTGGGCTGTCTTTGAACCCGCATTTCAGTCGCGCGGCAAGGTTCTCCCCGGAGTTCAGCAGCCCCTCGAACGCAATCGCCCGCGAATCCCGGTCATTGTAAAAGAACACCGCAATCGACACCCCGGAGTCGAAGCGCACCACGTAGGGGTGCGTGGTGTCCACCGTCACCCCCGGCGTATCCGTCCAGCCCGCGCCGTCCCTCAGTTGCCGGATGCGCTTGCACTGGTGCGGCGCCAACACCGTGAACTTGATGCCGTGCTGCGCCATCCGTTCCAGCGATTCCGTGTCCGCCGCCGTCTCCGCCAGCCACATCCCCTCCGGCGCCGTGCCGTAGTGGTGTTCGTAGTCGGCAATCCCCCAGCGGATCTGCGTAATCCGGTCGCGCTCGCTCGCCAGCGGCATAATGATGTGGTTGTACACCTGCGCCATCGCCGAGCTGTGTCCGCCAAAGCTCCTCCGGCTGCGCCGCTCGCCGTCCAGAATCATGCGGTAGGTCCGCGGAGCGTTCTCCTTCAGCCAGCTCAGCAGCGTGGGCCCGAAGTCGAAGCTCATGCGCGCGTAGTTGTTCACGATGCGCGTGATCTGGTTCTTGTTGTTCTGGATGCGCGCCGCGCCGTTGGTCGCGTAGCACTCCGCGCAGACGCGCTCGTTCCAGTCGTGGTAAGGCGCCGCCGTGTCCTGCGTCTCGACCGTCTCCAGCCACGGATTCTCCCGCGGCGGCTGGTAAAAATGACCATGAATACAGATAAATCGTTTACTTGCGGCCATGAAGATTCCCACCGAGTGCCGGCATCCCGTCGCGATCCCGGCCGTCTTGCCCATATTAGGCTCACCCGCCACGGCTGGCGCAATGGACTTGGCAATAATAAACCGTTTTAGCGTTCGTGGGACACCTGCCTCCCAAAACTGGAACACCACGCCCCAGAGAACCGAATAAGTCTTGACCTGGGTCCGCCTTGAAAGGGCGCGGCCTCACAGGCTGCCGAAAAACTCGATTCCACCTCCCGATCGTGTCAGTCGTCCGCTGGCGTTGTCGGCCCGCGAAACATGAAACGTGCTTTGTTTATTCTCCCGGTAGGGAGAAGATGAGAATAGCCCAGGACGGAGTCCTGGGTTGGCGTGCCCCCATCCACCCCGTCCCGTAGGGCCGGGGCGAATTCTTTGTTTCTTCCTAGGGCACGACCGGGTACCGTTGCGCCCTTCAAGGTCGGGGTGCCGCGCCGTAAATGCAGCAAAATGAACGTGGGGCTTTAGCCCCTGAGGGAATGCAAGTTGAATGACAAGGAGTCATTTGGAGATTCATTCGAAGAGCACCCGCCCGCCCAAATCGGAAATGCCTCTTTAGACTCCCCGTCTACTCCTTGCTGGACCGTCCCGCCGCCGTGCCCTTGGCCAGATCGCACGCCCGCCACAGGTACCAGCTCGCCACACTCCTGAACGGCGCCCACTTCTTTCCCCTTTTCAGCACCACCTCCGGTTTGGGCAGGTCTTCAGCCGCCAGCGCCCGCGTCTTCGGCAACCGCTGAAAGGTCAGCGCGAACCCCTTGCGCACCCCGTAGTCGCTCACCGGCAGCACATCCGGCCGTCCCATGCGGAAAATCAGCAGCATCTCCACCGTCCACGGCCCTATCCCGCGCACCTCGGTCAGCCGCTCGATGATCTCCGCGTCAGCCATTCTTTTAATCGCCGCATGAGTCGGCACCGTCCCATCCAGCGTCTTTGCCGCCAGGTCTTTCAACGCCCTGATCTTGTTCCCTGAAACCCCCGCCGCCCGCAACGGCTCATCCGGCGTGTCCAGCAGCAACTGCGGCGCCGGATCGCCTCCAAAATACTCCCTTACCCGGCGATGAATCGTAGCCGCCGCCTTGCCGTGCAACTGCTGGTAAAGGATCGACTCCAGCAGCGACTCGAACGGCGAAGGCGCAGGATCGAGCCGCAGCGTGAACGGCCCGGCGCGCTCAATCAGCGCCCCCAGCTTGGCATCGCTGGCCTTCAAATGGTCGACCGCCTCGGCAGCATCAAAAGGAAGTTTCCTGCTCCGCCCGTCATGAATCATAATCAGGAGTCTATCGCATCCGTCGCAGGAGCCGATACGATGCAGGACGGCGGATCGGTTTCCGAACCGCCGATGCTTTGGTGGCGGCTTCGTTCCCGGACAGAACGGCGTTTCAAGGGACCTATGTTGGCGATGCGTTTAAGGCCGCCAATCGGCTCTGGCTCGCTGCCCCTCTCCTCGATTTGGGAATCGACGAACTGGAGATATGGCCCAACTCGCCGTCCAAACGGATCAGGAAAACAGTGCCAAAGAGGGGCGAGGCGCGTACCCCGCCCCTCTTTGCCAGCTACGAGAGCAACACCGTGAACGAGTAATACATGGTTTCCTGGTAGTAGTCGTACTCCCCAAGGCAATTGACGATGTTGCGCTTATCGACGGTGAGGATCAATTCGTAGGCGCAGCTTTGGGGGAACAACGACGAGGCGTCCGGAATGGTGAGCGTCATGGTGCCGCCATTCCAGATCGGACGAACAGCGCCCTCGGCGATGGCATCGGCATAGCATGGCCCCACCTGAACGCCGATTGGGGCAGTAAGCCCACAGGTTGGGGGCGTTGTAAGACACCCGCAGGAAACCAGGGGCGTCGGGGGGTTTGTTCCCCATTGCAGGGTGAGCGAATAGGAATCGAGGAAGCCCTCCGCATCGCTCGCTGTGAAATTCACCGCGAAGGAGAACGGCGGGCCCTTCGGCAGTGTAAGGATGCCGCAGGGCGGCAGAGCGGAGCCGTTGAAGTAGACGGAGTTGATCGCGGTGTCGGGATAGGTTTCGCCCAGCGTGGGGTTGGCGAAGTACAGCGTAAAGTCATTGTTGTAGTTGACCCCAAGCTTGCTCGGCTTTCCGCAGCCCGGCAGCGCCCCGTTGGACAGAATGGTTCCATCTGACTCCAGCGTGTAACCGACGATCTGGAATTCATACGGGCCATCGACAAAGAACCCGGCCGTCTCGATGGCCGCGACTTGATCGATGTTGTTTGTCCAAACCTGTCCTGTCAACGGGCTTCCCCAGTCGTTAGGCGGAGTGGGGTTGCTCAATTGAAAGAACTGGGGGCTCATGTAAACTTGAGCGAATTGCCCAGGCATCCCGGTAAGGGGAAGCGGGCCTGGCGCAAACACTGGGTTGAACCACTGAAACGGGAAAGACTTTGTGGCGTCGAAGTAGGTCATGCTGAAAGGCTGCAGAGCCGAAGCAGGCACCGGCAGCCAGGTCGACGTGCCCTCCGGACGATACTGGATCGCGTAGTAGTCGGCGTAATGCAGGTCAGAGGGCAAATAGCCAAATTGCCCGTATATGCCCACCAGTCCAGTGAACGGACGGTCTTCGGAGCCGGGATCCGCAAATCCCGCCAGCGCGCCGGAGCCAGTAATTCCAATGTCCTCTGCGGCCACGGAGCAGGCCCCTGTGAAGAGGAAGCATGCGCCGTCGGGCTGTCCCGGTTGAGGCGGAATGGTGCAGGCATCGGAGTTGGCGGTGAGGGTTACGTTGAGGCTGGTCGGAATATCGATGCGCGCCTGCCAGACGTTCTCGTTGAGGATCACGTTATTCAAGCCGCCGCAGCTCTGGGTCACTTTGAAGATGATGTTCGGGTCGCAATCGAACCACGGTGTCCAGGGACACCAGGGCCACAGACAAAATCGCTCGAACTCCGGCACAGTGGGCAGCAGATTCACGAGCTTCTCGCGAACTGCAGAAAGGGTACTCGGATTGAGTTCCGGGACGGTCACGTTTGGCCGCGACACTGCCTGGCGTAGCCGCCGCCCTGCTTGGTCTATGGGCGGCAGCGGCTGCGGGTTCAGCGCCGAGAAGCTCAACGACAGTTCCGGACTGGGAGGATTGACGCGTAGGCCTGGGTTGAGCTTCAAGACTGGCTGGATCTTATCTACCAGCACCGGATCGAGCCACCATTCCCGTAGCTCCCACCAGTACCACGGAAGCCAGCCGCAGCACCATGTGAATTCGATGGAGAAATATCCACTGGGGTCGGTGATTGCGGTGGGGCCGACCTGGCCGGTGGAGGACCACCACCAGAACCAGTCCACGTTGTAAGCGGAGACCTGGGCGCTCGGAACCGGGTTTCCGTCGGTCCCGTACACATAGCCGCTGATGGTGAAGGTGCGGCACCAGATCAACCACAGCCTCCATATGGGAAGCGTGATCACGATGGGGTTGACCTTGTAGACCAGGTTCCCTTCTCCCGCCTGCGGGCGCACCGTGACAGTGGGTGTGTTGCGACGAAAAAGGTCCGGCGCAGATGTTGACTCCGGGCCGACAACGACGGTGACCGTGCCGGTTGTATCGAGCTCCAGTTCGGCTGTCGCACGGCCGGAAGTTACGTCGACGACAGTGGATACGATCTCCTTACCGCTCTGCGCGGCCACCCGTAAGCGTTGCTTGCCGCGCTCTTCGGCGGGGATTCCGGACGCGTTGATTGGGACGTGGATAATGCTCATGATTCCTCTTTTCGTAGGGGGGTTAAGTTGCGGTTGGGGAAGGTGCGGCGGGGTCGAACCACGCAGCGGAATCTGGTTAGAGAACGGGCCTCAGGCCGGGAACGGAAACCAGGGACGGCGCGTCGGAACCGTGCACGGATAAGCGCGCGCCCTTTGCCGAAAAGCGGTAGGTTGCGCCGGTAGCGGGCCCGGTAACCACAATCGGGGCGGCGCCGTTGAACTCGAAGGTGACGTGCTTTACGGGCACACTGCCCCTCGCGCTTGCCCCGGCGGATGCGCGTCCGCGCGCCGCGCCGGGCAAAGACTGGTAACTCGTGCGTTGCGCGGCGCGATGGCCGCCACAGCAGGACATTGCCGGTTCTCCTATTCTGGCGGCGAAACGGATTCCTCGCGCCACTCGGCTGGGGCCGCGGAAAGATTCCGTGTGGAGGTGATGCGCTCCAACAGAATCGCCGCTCCCGAAATGGCCATCCACGCTATGGCGCGGTCCGGCCATGTTGCGCCGATCCAGCTGCCAAGCGGAAGGGCAATCCAAATGCTCAGGCAATAAAAGCAATCGAGGATCTGGCCGGCAAAAGAACTGCCCGCCAGTTTCCGCAACCGAACGAAGCAGTTCCAAGGCCCATCTTCGCCCCACAGCAGATGCGTCAGCCGCCAGGCAGCGAGGGAGGCGATCAGCACATCCGTGAGCGATAACTTGAAGCCCCACGAACTTTGCATCGTTGAACCCTTGGTGAAGCCGGAAAGGCAAATCGTTTCAGCCAGGCGCGGGGAACGTTCAAAGGGGAAGCCGGCTTGGATTGGCGCGATTTGTGGCGCTGTACTCTTAATCGTGAACGGACGGGATTTCCCTTTTAGAAATCCCAGGGCAATCGCTCAAGACTGCTCTTGAGTTGAGGAGTTGTTCGAGACAACGGCCGGCAAGCGGCAGGAATTTGTCAGGGGGCGGATGCTGAGAACGCGCTAGGGTCTCGCGGACGGCCCGCCTTCTAACGAACCTGGGTGCACCCAGGATTTCGTGATGGACTCTGGTTTCGGTTCGGGATGATTGTCGACCAGTCACAGCCAAGAGTCAAGTGAAAACAATGTGATCTCCAGTCTCGTTATCTGCTTGATGTATGCCGTCATGTCCCGTCTGATTCGTTTCTTCGATATGAGGGCGCTTGGTGACATCCTAGCTATGCCAGCGCACGGCCGAGCCTCGGATGCGCCAACCCCTCATCACGTTTTTGCTCTTAGCTGCGATCGGGAATGGCAAGTCGGCTATTGGCAAGCGCTCTTCATGTTTGCCGCCGATTGCAGGCGGATTACGGACAAACCGCAAACAGACCAATCGCACTATCAGGCGTTGGCCCTTCGATGCCGCCCAGGAGTGGTACACTCCGAGCGATTCGCTGCAAGAAGGAAACTCCCCATGAAACGTCGCGACTTTGTGAAAGCCATCTCCGCCGCGGGAACCGGCCTGCTTCTCCGCCCAGGCTCACCGCTTTCTCTCCATGCCCAGGAAATCCAGCCGGACCCCGCCGTCAAGCGCGTTCTCGTCATGTTCAAGTGCCACTTCGACGCCGGATTCATTGACACCCAGGCCAACGTCGTCCACAAATACTTTACCCAATACTTCCCCCACGCCATCGAGATTGCCCGCGCCGCAAACGCCTCGGGCAAACGCCGTTATGTGTGGACCACCGGCTCCTGGCTGCTCTTCGAATACCTTGAGCAGGCCTCGCCCGCGGACCGCAAGACGATGGAACAGGCCATCGCCCGCCGTGACATCGCCTGGCACGCTCTCCCCTTCACCTGGCAGACCGAGTTGCTCAGCCAATCCATGATCGAGGGCAGTCTCGCGTTATCGCAGTCCCTCGACCGCCGCTTCGGCGTCGTCACCACCGGCGCCAAGATGACCGACGTCCCGGGCCACACCCGCGCCATCATTCCGCCGCTGGCCAAACACGGCATCAACTTCCTCGAAATCGGCGTCAACGACGCTTCCACGCCCGCCCAGTTGCCTCCCATCTTCCTCTGGATGGACCCATCCGGCGCGAGTCTGCCCCTCATGTATCATCTCGCATACGGCGGCATCGCCCGCGTCCCCGGCTCCGATCTCGCGGTGGCAACCAGGGTGCGGGGAGATAACAGCGGCCCGCACACTCCCGATGAAATCGCCGCCATTCACGCCGATCTCGCCGCCCAATTCCCCAACGCCGAAATCTCCGCCGCCACCCTCTCTGACATCGCCAACGCCGTCAACCCGCATCGTGCCAGCCTGCCCATCGTCACCCAGGAAATTGGCGATACCTGGATCCACGGATGTTCCAGCGATCCGCTGAAAGTCGCCCGCTATCGCGAAGTGTCGCGCCTGCGCAATGCTTGGATCGCCCAGGGCGCCTTTCAAACCGGAGACGCAACCGACCTTGCCCTGCTGCGCCACCTCTTGCTCGAAGTCGAGCACACCTGGGGCACCGACACCAAGACCTGGCTGGACTTCGACAATTACAAGCCCGCCGATCTGGCCCGTATGCTGGACACAAAGAATTACAAGATCGTCCAGTTCAGTTGGGATGAGAAGCGTCAGGACCTGCTCGACGGCGTCGCCACGCTGCCCGCAAATCTGCGCGGCCAGGCCCGGCACGCCATCGAAAACCTCAACCCCGCCGAGCCAAAACCCTTCTCCCAGGCCGCCGCCCATCCTGCCGGACAGCCGATCGAAACCACGCATTTCATCCTCGGAATCGATCCGCAAACCGGGGCCATCACCCGGCTCCGCAACAAGACGACTGGCCGCGAATGGGCAAGCCAGGCCAACCCCATCGCGCTCTTCACCTACCAGACGCTTTCCAAAGAGGACTATGACCGCTTCATGGCCGTCTACCTGAAATCCAAAGCGGATTGGGCCTTCAAAGACTTCGGCAAGCCGAACATCGAGAGGTTCGGAGCAGAGAGCCGGCAGTGGCAGCCGGGCTCAGCCGTGGTTCATGAAGAAGAGACAGCCGATGCCCACCGCATCCTCGCCAGCCTGCAATTCCAGGACGAAGAGGCATTTCAATCCGGACGCGCCTCTTTCCCGCGCAAAGTCTTCATCGAGCTGCTGCTGCCCAAGGTTGAACCGGTCATCCATCTCAACCTGTCCTGGTTTCAGAAGCCCGCAACCCGCCTCCCTGAAGCCATCTGGCTCACCTTCAACCCCATCGCCGAAGACCAGAAGGGCTGGACACTCGAAAAATCCGGTGAGCCCGTCTCGCCCTTCGACGTCGCAACTTCCGGCAATCGCCACATGCACGCCCTCTCCAAAGGCTTCGAATACCGTCGGCCCGGCCACATCTTCGCCGTCGACACCCTCGACGCGCCGGTCGTCGCCCTGGGCGAAAGAACGCCATTAGGCTTCTCGAACACCCAGCCCGGCCTGAGCTCCGGAATCCACTCCAGTCTCTACAACAACGCCTGGGGCACCAACTACATCATGTGGTACGGCGAAGACATGCGCTTCCGCTTCATCTTGAGGGCCTGAAGCAACCCCTCGCCACCAGCCATCCCCAAGCGCAATTCGCCGACCGGGAACAATCTCAACTAAATTCCCAACTGCACCCGCCCACCACTCGAAAATGGGGCGCATCGCCCCCTCGCATACCCTCAACCCGCCCCGTCTGTGTACCATCAAGAGCGTAGGGTCAGGAGCACCAACGCCATGAAGATGCGTCCAGGCACACAAACGGGATTTCTGCTCTGCGGCAAGGAATGGATCGAAGGCGAATCGCTCGAAGTCCGCTCGCCCTGGGATCAGGGCCTTGTCGGCCGCGTCACCATCGCCACGCGCGCCGACGCCCGCCAGGCCGTCAACCACGCCGTCGCCAGCCTCCGCCGCACCCGCGCCCTGCCTCGCTGGAAGCGCCGCGAAATCCTCGAAGACGTAGCCGCCGCCCTCATCGACCAGAAGGAGCGCTTCGCCCAGCTCATCGTCGCCGAGGCCGGCAAGCCCGTCCGCCTCGCCCGCTCTGAAGTCGATCGCGCCGTCCTCACCTTCAAGACCGCCGCCGAAGAAGCCGCCCGCCTCGGCGGAGAAAGCCTTCCCCTCGACCTCACCGAGGGAAACGAAGGCCGTTGGGGACTCGTGCAGCGCTTCCCCATCGGCCCCGTCCTGGCCATCACCCCATTCAACTTCCCCTTGAACCTCGTCGCCCACAAGCTCGCCCCCGCCATGGCCGCCGGCTGTCCTGTCATCCTCAAGCCCGCTCCGCAAGCCCTTTTTACCGCCCTCGCTCTCGGCGAAGTCATTCTCAAGGCAGGCTGGCCCCAGGAAGCGCTCGCCGTCCTCTCCCTCTCCAACGCTGACACCGCCTGGCTCGCCGAAAAGGAGGACCGCATCAAGCTGGTCAGCTTCACCGGCTCGGCCAAAGTCGGCTGGGAGCTCAAGGCCCACTCCGGCCGCAAGCGCGTCCTGCTCGAACTCGGCGGCAACGCCGCCCTCATCGTCCACAGCGACTGGCCCGACCTCGACGAAGCCGCTCTCCGCACCGCCCACGCCGCCTTCGGTTACGCCGGCCAGTCCTGCATCAGCGTCCAGCGCGTCTTTGTCGAGCGCAACATCTTCCAGACCTTCTTGTGGAAGGTCGTCGAACACACCGCCAAGCTGGTCTCAGGCAACCCCTCCGACGAAGCCACTGAAGTTGGCCCGCTCATCCGTCTCAGCGAAGCCGAGCGCATCGAGACCTGGGTCCGCGAAGCCGTCGAAGGCGGCGCCAAGCTCATCGCCGGCGGTGAGCGTCACGGCTCTGTCGTCACCCCCGTCATCCTCACCGCCACCAAGCCCGGCATGAAGGTCCGCGACGAAGAGGTCTTCGGTCCCGTCGTCGCCATCGAGCCCTACGAAGACTTCGAGCAAGCCCTCGCCGACGTCAACCACTCCAAATATGGATTGCAAGCCGGCCTTCTAACCCGCGACGCCGGCCGCATCCTCACCGCCTATCGCGAACTCGAAGTAGGCGCCCTCATCGTCGGCGACACCCCCGCCTGGCGTCTCGACCCCATGCCCTACGGCGGCGTCAAAGACAGCGGCCAAGGCCGCGAAGGCATAAAATCCGCCATCGAAGAAATGACCGAACCCAGAATGCTGGTAATGGCCAACATCAGCTAGCTAGATCAGGTTTTAGGGGCAAGATCCGCCCTTTTTTGGTTATTGAAAATACGCTCCCTCAAGGGCTACAGCAAAACCACGGAAGACGTACCCTGGAGCCCAACCCGGAGCCCGGCTCCACGCAAACAAAAAAACGCCCCCCGGTTACGCTTGCCTGGATGGTTTCCAGGTCTGGCCAACCGGAGGGGCGAGGAGCCGCAATCACAAGAAAATGGCTGTCCAGCATTCCGCTCGAGTCGGATCGCTCCGCCTCACAGGAATCTGCCTTGGGCTCACTTTCTGGACCGCAACAAATATATCGGCTGCGTTCCGCCCGCAACAGGTTCCATCGGGTACCATCTCCGCCAGGCCAACACTAAATCCTTATTACCATTCAGTTTAATACCCTGTAGACAAGCGTCTTTCTCGTACGTATGATACGCAATGCTGAAGGAGTTGGGAATGTCCGTGGGGGCAAAATCCGTGCCGGATCCCGCGCAGCCAACCACTGCCCCGGAGGCCGCCGCCATCCGCGAGCAGTTGGAGCGGCTGCTGGCTCACCCCCTTTTTTCCAACAGTAAGCGTTATCCTGTCCTGCTCGCCCACACCGTCGAGCAGACCCTCAAGGGCAACGCCGCCGAGCTCAAAGAGCGCAGCATCGGCATCGAAGTCTTTGGCCGCTCCCCCAGCTATGACGCCAATGCCGATCCCGTGGTCCGCATTACCGCCGGGGAGGTACGCAAGCGGTTGATGCAGTACTACTACGACTCCTCTCACGATGGGGAAATCGTCATCGAACTCCCCATTGGCTCCTATGTTCCCCTCTTTCATGTTCCTGAGCTGCCGCCGGAGCCGGAATTGCCTCCGCTCGCGCCTGAGTCGGCCGCGCTACCCGCTGTTCCGGCGTCCATACCCGCTGCGCCCCAATCCGTCCCCCGCCTTCGCTGGCTGCTTGTTGCGGTTCTGGTTGGGTTGGCCCTCGCTGCCGGCTTTGGAATCGGGTTGCGGTACCGCGAATTCCGGGACTTCCAGCCCCCGTCCTCCATCGACCGCTTCTGGGCGCCAATCACCGATGGCACCACGACGGCCACCTACTGCCTGGGCGAGCCGGCCAGGAACATCGATGTCGGATCGATCAATTCCTTCGATGCTCCTGTCAGCGGACCCCAGCCGGAGCCGCTTTATTTCCGTCTGCACCTCTCCGGCCACCTGGCCCTGGCAGACGTGATTACGCTTACCCGCACCGCCGCTGCCCTGGAAACCCGGCACAAGGCTTTTCGCGTGCTTCCCGCCTCCGAGGCCAGCTTTGCACAACTCCGCGAGGGCCCCATTGTGCTGATTGGAGGCTTCGACAATATCTGGACGCTGCGCGTGACGCAGAAGCTGCGCTTCGGATTCGAATCCAAGAATGGAGTTGCCCTGATCGTCGACCGCAAGAGCCAGAAGGAGACCACCTGGGCAACCGCCTGGGACCTGCCCTATCAAAAGCTCTCGCGCGATTATGCCATCGTGGCTCGCATCCACGACAGCACAACGGGACAGCCGGTGATCGTCGCCGCCGGAATCTCCGAAGAAGGGACGGAGGCCGCCGGTGAGATTCTCTATAACCCGGTCTATCTCGACTCGCTGCTGGCCAAGCTCCCGCCCAACTGGGAACAGTTGAATATGGAGGCCGTTATCGAGACACAGGTAATTGAGGGGCACCCGGGCCCGCCTAGCATTCTTGCTGTTGAGACTTGGTAGAAGCCTTCCGCGCCATCCAGTCCGGATCTTATTGATCCGGCCCGAAAGGATGACACCACCACAAATCTGTCATCCTGAGCGCAGCGCGGCGGAGTCGAAGGACCTGCGGTTGTTTTTGCCTCTTTTCGGTTTCACTGTTTTGGGCCGGATCAATAATTAAATCACTGGGGTTATGCGTAATTTCACACCGAGTTCCATTGAAGAGTGAACCTATGGACTGCCTTGCCTTGCCGCAAATCGATACGAATGCGTCCGCAGTCCGATTATCGAGGGCATGGGTTCCTGCATGCCTTGCACCTGGTCTCGACACAGCTCCAGCACGACCAGGTGGCGATGATTCGGTATCGCCATCCACCAATCCTGCCAACTTCCGCTGCTCAGAACGGCGGGCTCTTCTTTTTCGAGGAGCTATCGGCCCATCACTGAGCCGCCTTCTGCGCGTGTGAAAAAAAGCAGGCTGTTCGTTGCATACGCTTCCTATTTTGGCTTGTCCTTCTGTGCGGCCCACCGCTTGTGTTGCGCGTCGGCAATTCGTTTGCGCGCCTCGGGACTCAGCACGCGGCGCTTCCTTGTCTTGGCCTTGGCTGGAGCCTTCTTCGTTTTGGCCGAAGTTACCTTGGCGGCAATGGTGCCGGTGTTGGCCAGCAGGGTGCGTGCGTGCGTGAGCCTTGCGATCTCCGCGTCAATTTGGGCAAGAATGGAGTCAGTAGCCATAAGTCAAGAATAACTCAGAATTCCGCTCTTGCACAGGTTGGCGGGAGATTTCGCCAATTTACGCCTGCGTAATCCGCGACAGTTCATTCCGGCCTGCCTACGGTCTTCTCCTTGTAGGCCTTCTGCAGAATGAAAAACGCCTGCTTTTTCTGCCCTTGGTCGGAGATAAGTCCCTTGCGATTGAAACCATCCTGAGTGCCCGCCAGGTTCCGCGTCGGAGAACGGAAATCCATCAGAATCCACGGACTCATTCCTCTAAGTTGCGGGATCCGGTTTAGCATTCCGAGTTGATGCCGATAGATATTTGCCTGATATTCCTCGGTCCAGCGATCGTTGTCTCCGCCGTGCAGTCCCGCCTTCGCGCCGCCGCCGAATTCGCTCATAATCAGAGGCTTCTGGTAGTCGACGCGCCACTCGGTTGTGTCTGCGCCCTCTGGAGTCTGCTCATACCAGCCCACATACTCGTTGGTGCCGATCACATCCAATGCCTTTCCCAGCGGATCGTCGACTATCTTCGTATGTCCCTCGCTGCGCACCAGCAGCGCCGCTGTAATCAGCCGCGTAGAGTCGAGCTCCCGCGCATGATCGGCCAGGGTTTCGATAAAGCGTGTCCGCGCTTCGTTGTTCGGCGTCTCGTTGGCCATCGACCATAAAATGATCGCTGCGTGATTGCACGACGTTTCGATCTCCTCGTCCAATTGTTGCTCGGCTTTGGCCAGAACCTTGGGATTGTCGAACTGGATAGCCCAATACACCGGATTCTCCGACCACACTAGCAATCCCATCCGGTCGGCCGCCCGCAGCATAGTCTCATCATGCGGATAATGCGCCAGGCGCACAAAGTTGGCTCCCAGTTCTTTGGCCCAGCCCAGCAGCGTCTCCGCATCCTTATCCGAGTAAGCGCGGCCGGTGCGGTAAGGGGCCTCGGCGTGGATGCATACGCCGCGCAGAAAGATAGGTGTTCCATTCAGCAATATTTCGGTGCCGCGGGTCTCCACGGTGCGAAAGCCGATCAGGTCCTCGATTGCGTCCTGCCCCGCGCGTACCTGGACCTTGTAGAGCTTGGGCGTCTCCGGCGACCACCGCTCCAACTTCTGCACCGCCAGATGAATCCGAGCGCGCCCGTCCTCACCTGCAACGGCGGATGCCTTTGCGCCTAACTCCGGAATCTCCACCTCGACTTTTGTTCCCGGCTCGCCGCCTTCCACATGTACCCAGCCGTCGATTTGTGAACCTTCCGCACGGCTCAGGTGCAGGTCATACTGATCGATGAAGACTTCCGGAACCTCGATCAGCGAAACGGCGCGAGTAAGACCGCCATAGTTCCACCAATCGGTCTTGAGCGTGGGAACGCCGTCCTCGTGGCGCGTGTTATCCACCGCGGCCACTACAAAGTTGCCGCCCGCATGAACCGCCGCCGTCACCTCGCAGTTGAAGCTCGTGAAGCCGCCCTCGTGTTCGCAGACCTTTTCCCCATTCACCCAGAAATAGGAGCGATAGTTAGCGGCGCCCACATGCAGAAAGATGCGCGTATGTTCCTTGGGCTGATAGGTGAAGTCGCGCTCATACCACACCGGCCCCTCATAGTAGAAAAGCGAATCGCGCTGCGTGTTCCAGTCGCCAGGCACCTTGAGAGTCGGCGACTTGGCAAAGTCATACTCCACCGGCCTCGTATCGCCGGGTTGCTGCTTCTGGTTGCGGAAGTACGTGGAGAACCCATTCGAGTATGGATCGACGATCGTGGCCCAATCCCCATTCAGAGAGATGGCGGGTCGCCGGTCCGCGCCGGTAATTACAATCGGCGCGTGCGCCGGCGCTGTCTCAGCACCAATAGCATGGACCGCGAGAAGCGCCACCGTGATGGCAACCAGGACGCTCTTGCCGCGCATTACTGCGCTGGACCGTGGAAACGCGCAGGCAAACAATGTCTTCATTCCAGACCCTCAACAATGTGCAATTGGATTCGAGCCATTGCCGCACTTCATCGCGGGCAAGCGGCTGCTCCAAGCGGACTCGCAATCTTAGCGCCAGGCAAGCCAGCCTGTACATCCCGAAATCGCTGCGTGAGAGCGGTTCAAACACAAAGGGGATAGACCTCGCGGCCTATCCCCCAACTCTTGTGAATGACTTCCAGTTCTACAGCTGGATTACATTCCCAAATACTCCACATGCACATAGGTGCCGAGCCGCACGTTATAGGCCAGGTACCACCCGATGTGGTCGGGGTCCTCGTAGATCACGATCTGGTCGGAGTCCCACAACCATCCGTCACAAAACCCAATGTCAAACGCCGCCACGTCCCAGTACCACCCGTTGAACCAGAACCGGCTGGGACCGCCGCCGCCAAGACGCCACATGTGTTCGCGACCAAAGCCGCCGCTGAATCGGCCATGCGCAAAGGGATGGTCCATATGATAGTTCGCGTCGTTGCGGCCCGTGTCATGACCTACCCAGGTCTTCCCATCCACGTGCGGGACATTGGGGTGGCCTGCCTTGTCGCTGTAGTTACGCTTGGGATCGGCCGCCTTCGGAGTGCCTGTGTACGCCTTGGGCCCGTGCGCTGGAACGGCTTGATGCCCTACCCCTGCGCCGTGGGAGTCCGCACCAGCTTCGTGGTGCTGGGCGAACGCTGGAACAGCAAGAACGAGCAAGGTAGCAAAAGCTAGCTGAATGGTTTTCATCGATTCCTCCGGATGCCCTCAGGGAGATTAGCTGTTCTTTGCTGCCCATCTCCCCGTGGCGTGTTTTCACCTACAACACTAAATGAGACACAATTCAGAAATGCAAGTTGCGTTTCAAAGAATCCGGCAGCCGCGTTCCAGACGCCATTCGGATGCCGGGACTCCCGATCGCCGCCGCTCTAAACCCCCACGGCAACCGGTGCGCGCCGCCACGCATACAGCGGGAACCGGTTGGCCAGTTCTGCCACCTCGCCGCGAATCCGTTCCAGAGCCGCATCGTCGCTGCGCTTGTCCAGGGCCTTCGCCATCCATACGGCAATCTGCCGCATCTCTGGCTCCTTCATGCCGCGCGTGGTCAGCGCCGGCGTGCCCACGCGAATCCCCGACGCCTTGAGCGGCGGATTGGTGTCGTACGGGATCGTGTTCTTGTTCACCGTGATCCCGGCTTTGCCCAGCGCCAGCTCGGCCTCCGAGCCCAGAATGCCCTTCTCGAAAACGTCCACCAGCATCAGGTGGTTATCCGTCCCGCCGGAGACGATCCGGAAGCCGGCCTCCTGCAAAGCCGCGGCCAGTACCTTGGCGTTGGCCACAATCTGCGCCGCATAGGTGCGGAACTCCGGCCGCAGCGCCTCGCCAAAGGCCACTGCCTTGGCGGCCACAATGTGCACCAGCGGACCGCCCTGCTGGCCTGGGAACACCGCCTTGTCCACCGCCGCGGCCAGTTCCTGCCCGCAAAGAATAAATCCCGCGCGCGGGCCGCGCAGCGTCTTATGCGTTGTGCTGGTGGTGATCTGCGCGTGGGGCACGGGCGAAGGATGAACTCCGCCTGCCACCAGCCCCGCGATGTGCGCCATATCGAAGATATAAACCGCCCCCACCTTGTCGGCAATCTCCCGCATCCGGGTAAAGTCCCAAAGCCGCGGATAGGCGCTGCCGCCGCCGATGATCGCCTTCGGCTTCTCCCGCTCCGCAATCGCCTCCAGCTCGTCGTAGTCGATCAGCTCCGTGTCCCGCCGCACCTGGTAAAACGTGGGCCGGTAGAGCTTGCCGCTGAAACTCAGCCGATGTCCGTGGGTCAGGTGCCCGCCATGCGACAGATCCAGGCCCAGAATCGTGTCCCCAGGCTGCAGAACCGCCGCGTAGGCTGAGGCGTTGGCCTGCGAGCCCGAGTGCGGCTGCACGTTCACGTGCTCTCCGCCGAAGATCTGCTTAGCCCGGTCGCGGGCCAGGTTCTCCACCACGTCCGCATACTCGCAGCCGCCGTAGTAGCGCCGCCCAGGGTAGCCCTCGGCGTATTTGTTGGTAAAGATCGAGCCGGCCGCCTCCAGCACCGCCTCCGATACAAAGTTTTCGCTGGCAATCATCTCCAGCCCCTCGTGCTGGCGGAGGGTTTCATGGTCAACAGCAGCGGCCACATCGGGGTCGGCCTGGGCGAGGGTGAGAGAAATGCGGTCAGTCATATAGGAATTCTAGCCCCTTTCACGCCTTCGTTCACCTCCGGAAATCAGCACTGGATTTCTCCCCTTTGGAACCAGCCTCGAATCAACTTCAGTCTCCGCAAGCCTCCCGCTCGTCCCTGGAGGATTAAACTTGTACTAGATCTCTGATCAACTGTTGTTGTGCCAAAAACTGGGTGCCCCACCCGGGTGCCCTTTGGGCAGCGCGTCACTGTTTTTGCGCCTAGGGTGGGATACCACAGCACTCCATCGCAAAGCACGAGATCACGCGGTCAGAGACCTAGCGACGTTTTGGATCATCGATCGAGGCCCCTGTGAAATCCCCATGGAAGCAACTCGTCCTGCTACTGTTCTCTGCATTGGCGCTGATCCCGGCATTTGCGCAGACACCCGCCCCTCAGACCGCGGGCGTCGATCCAGCCCTGGTCGCCAAAGCCAACGCCGGCGATGCTGCATCGCAAGTCCTGGTCGCAGACAGCTATGCGGCCGGCAAGGGAGTCGCGCGCGATTCCAAACAGTTAGCCGCGGATTACAAGCAGGCAGCCGCGTGGTACCGCGAGGCCGCCGACCAGGGTCACGCGGGAGCCCAGATTCACCTGGCAGAGTTCTTTCGCGACGGCATGGGCGTGGCCCGCGACATGGCGCAAGCGGCCGGGTGGTACCGCAAAGCGGCGGAACTTGGTGACGCCGGCGCGCAGGGCACTCTCGGCATACTTTACTCCATGGGTCAGGGCGTTCCTCATGACGATGTGGAAGCCTACTACTGGTTTGACTTGGCTGCTGCCGTGAAGGGACCGAGGCAGGAGCAGTACGCCGCCAACCGCCAGAACATTGGCGCCAGAATCACCGCCGATGAGCTCGCTCAGGTTCAGGAGCGGGTAGCCACGTGGCTGGCTGAGCATCCCCGTGCGGGTTCTACCGAGTGATTGGGCCCTCGGCCTGGCTGAGTTCGCTATTCTAGCCTGGATGCGATTCTTCCGTTTGTTCCTGTCGTGCGCGCCCTTGGCTCTTGCCTCTCTGCTCGCACTCGCGCCTCGGCAGAACTTGGCTCAATCTGCTGCCATCACAATTACTCCTGCGCTGGTCGAATCCGGCTCGCCGGAACTGATCCGCGTCGACGCGGCGCCCACGGCAAGCATCGACGGCGAGTGGCTAGGACGCAAGCTCCTTTTCTTCCGCGGCCGCCGCCAGCAGGCCTGGTTCGCCCTGGCCGGCGTGGACGTGGAAACACCCGCCGGTCCCTCGCTGCTGAAGATCACAGTCCACTTGGCCGATGGCGGCCTTCACGACCTGAGCCGCAGCATCGGAATCCATCCCGCCCATTACCGCACCGGCTCGCTCACCGTGGCCCCCAAATTCGTCGAACCTGGTCCCGAAGCGCTCAAGCAGATCGAGGCCGAAAGCCAGCTCAAAGCGAAGGTCTTTGCCGGCAGCGCCCCTGAACCCCTGTGGACGGCCCGCTTTCGCCCCCCGGTCACTGCTGCTCCGACCGACAGCTTCGGCACCCGCCGCATGTTCAACGGCAAGCTGGCCAGCATCCATAAAGGAATGGATTACCGCGCCGCGATGGGAACGGCGGTCCGTGCCGGCAACAGCGGTGTGGTGGTCCTCGCGCGCCCGCTCTACTACGAGGGCAACTGCGTCGTCATCGACCACGGCCTCGGCCTGTTCACGCTCTCCATGCACTTCAGCCGTATCGACGTGAAGGAGGGCCAGCGCGTGGCAGCGGGCGACCGCATTGGCCTCAGTGGCGCCACGGGCCGCGTCACCGGGCCCCACCTCCACTGGGCCGTCCGCTGGCAAGGCGCTTATCTGGACCCCGCGAAGCTTTTGAAACTGGACTTGAGCGCCGTCCGCTAGCGGGAGACGGCTTCCTCTTCTACCTCGCGCCGAGGAATGGCAGAGGCTCTCAAACCGGCTGCCTTCTCTTCCCGCAGCGCCTTGAACGCCCGATAGACAAACCAGCCAAGATACCAGCCGTCGAGAAACTTGTAGGGAGTCTCGCCCGTGGTGTAGTGGCCGCAAGGCAGCACCCGCGCCTCGAAGTCCAGACCATTGCGGCGGAAAGCCTCCACCACCTGCAGCGAGTACTCCTTGGGAAATGTCAGGTCGTAATCGGCGTAGACCAGCAGCACCTTTTTTTCAGGTCCGCCGGCTTCGGGACTGGCAAATTTGGGGTAATAGCTGCACGGGCTCACGGCCGACCACAGTGCCCGCACTCGGTCCTGGGTCAAGCCCGCCTCTTCCAGCGCCTGCTTTACGTGGCGCGTGCTTTGCCCGGCCCAGGTCACGTCGCCGAAGGCCGTCGAGGCATGGTTGAAGGCATTCACCCGGATGCGCGGATCGTGTGTGCTGGCCAGAAACGCATAACAGGAGCCCAGGCTGGTTCCCAGCACGCCGAAGTGCTCGTAGCCCTGCTCCTCCAGCCAATCCACGCAGCACCGGATATCGACCACCGCTTGCCTGCACGCAGCAATCGTCCGCCCGATGTTGGCGCTCACAGAGTAGTCTGACCGCTCCAGCTCCGCCGGCCGCCGAATATCGTGGTAGGGCATCGAGAGCCGCAGCGCCGAAACCCCGAAGCGATTGAAGATCGTGCACAGCGAGTTGTGACTGAAACCGTCTGAATTCCACTGCGGCAGCACTACAATGGCCTGCTTGGGCCGCTGAGGGTCTTTGTGTGGCGGCGCCGGGTACCAGCGCGCGTTCACCAGGTCGTTATCGACGTAAGGCGTCCGCTCCGGCGAGGTAAAGCGCAAAAACTGCGCAGTGGGGGTCTTCCCCTCTGTCGCCTGTTGCCGAAGCGCCGCATCCTGGGCCAGCGTCTCCGGCCGCACATTGGTTGGGAACAGTTGCGGATGCCGCTCTTCCAGCCGGAAATCCGTCGGCCGCTCGTACCCGAAGAACGTGTCGCTGTGGCGGATGAGCAGCTCGTTGATCCGCACCATCGCCGCTTCGGCCGCCGCATCATTGCGCATCACTTCCGGGCTCGGCAACGCTGCGCCGAAGCCGTGCGTCTCCAGAAAGGGCTCGATCCACTCGAAGCCCCACTCCAGCGGGCGAACCACGCGGTTCTCGTCGCGCATGGTCAGCCGCGTCTCCCACTCGTACATCCAGCGCGCATATCTTTCTTTGAGCATGGTTTCAGTTCAATTTTATCAGTGCAGCGGGCAATCCATGATCCGCGGGGGATACCGCAGTGGTGTAGATCACAAATCCAATCTCGGCTCTACGCGCGCCGACGCGCCGACGGAGCCGTGAACGCCCACCAGAATGCGAGGACAGTCAGCAAAGTGACGATCCCCAGCGAAACGACGCAGTAAAGGCAATACACTTCCAGCACATACTTCTCGATGCGGGTGAGGTAAAGCGAGAATCCCAGCGCAGCGAAGGCCAAGCCGGCCAGCCACCGGCGTCGCCCCGCCAGCGCCAGCCCTGCCAGCGCAAGGTAGCCCGCGATGCCGATCGCCGCCACCGGAATGTGTGCGATCTCGGCAAACGGGCTGTGGTTCACGATGCCGCAGTCCCACTTCTCGTTGATAGAGCACGGCTCGGTTCCGGTCGAGTAGTGGACGCGCAGCGCCAGCGTGGCAACCAACGCGCCGGCAAGGGCCAGGAGTGCAATCGCGTATCGCATCGTCGTGAGTCTGATGCTACCAGAGCCCCATGCCCTCCGGGCCAGTGCAGAATACGTGTGCAAGATATGGGTGCAGGGTACGATAGACAGATGGAGCAGTTACCGTGCGGCCGTCGCGTCGCCTTCTTCGGCGGCAGTTTCGATCCGCCCCATCTGGGCCATTTGGCCGTGGCGCGTGCTGCCCGTGCGGCGCTCGCGTTGGATACCGTGCTCTTCGCCCCGGTCGGCGTTCAGCCGCTCAAGCCGCAGGGCTCGACGGCCGGCTTTGAAGACCGCCTGGCCATGACCCGCCTGGCCATCGCCGGAGAGCCGGATTTTTTCGTTTCGCTGGCCGACGCGCCAAAGCCCTCCACCGCTCCCAACTTCACCCTGGACACTCTGCTTGACCTGCGCACCCAGCTCCCGCCGGACGGCGCCCTGTTTTGCCTCATGGGCGCCGACGCATTTTTCGGGCTGCGCCGCTGGCGCCGGTCGGCGGAGATCCCATTCGTAGCCCCGTTGATCGTCGCTTCCCGCCCCGGCCAGCAGCTTGAAGGCCTGAAGGCCGTGTTGCCGCAGGGCTTGACCATGGAATCCGCGCCCGGCGCCGATCTGACCGTCCCCGAAGTGCCCGGCTCTGCTGGCGAGGTCCGTTCCTTCCTCCTTCATAATCCGGCCGGGGACACCGCTCAGTTCTATCTTCTCCCTGGGCTAAATGTCGAGATCAGCGCCTCGCAGGTTCGAGATGAGATCCGAGACCAGATTCGCAACCAGGTCCGCGCGCCGTCTGGATCTCCGATAGCCTCGCACCAGTTCCTCCCCAATGCGGTATTTGATTACATCCGCGCCCGGGGGCTTTATCGATAGGGCCGTTCAGCCGGCCACGGCTTGCCCCTGCCTGAACGAGGGTCTACGATTAAACTTGGAGAACATTCCTACCGAATGACAACAACCGAAGCACACCGGCAAACCCGCATCCTCGTTCAGGCCGCTGCCCAGGTCTGTGAAGACAAGAAGGGCCAGGACACTCGCATTCTCGAACTCGACCCCATCGACGCCGGCCTGTCCGACTTCTTCCTCGTTACCTCAGCCACAAATGACCGCCAGGCCGTCACTATCGCCGATGAGATCGAACATCGCCTCAAAAAGGAATTCGGCGCCTATCCCAACTCCGTCGAGGGCCGCCGCCATGGCGAATGGATTCTCCTCGACTATGTGGACTTCGTGGTGCACGTCTTTCTCGCCACGCGCCGCGCCTTTTATGACATCGAGCGCCTGCGCAAGTCCGCCCGGCCCCTCACCCCGGCCGAGTTCGATGCCGAGCTCAAGGCCATGCTGGCTGAAAAGACGCGCGCTGTTCGAGGGAAAGCACCTGCGAAAACAGCTGCCCCCGCGGCCAAGGCAGAGAAGGCCGCGAAGAAGAGCGCCCCAAAGACCAAGGCCGCAATGGTCAATGCCGCCCTTAAGAAGACTCCCGCCAAGAAATCAACTGGAACGAAAGCTGCCGCGATGAAATCCCCTCGAAGCGCGTTGAAGGGAGCGAAGTAGAGAGACCTGGTCTCTACTTCACTCCCGCGGCTAGAGTTCGCAGTTCACGCGCCCGCGCAGTGTTTCCGGTCGCTTCGCACGCATCCGCCAAAGCGTGATACAGGTCAACGTTTGGCTGTTGAAGCTTTATTTGCGCATCCAACATGTGCACGACGTCCTTGGGGTCACCGGTCTTCGTGAGTGCCTGCGCAATTCCCAAAAGGGTCTTGGGGGCGGCCGCGGTTCGAACCAGGATGGGCTGCTTGCTGAGCGCCGCCAGTTCCGCGCTCTGTTCGTGCCGCCCGAGAAGGGCGGCGAGCTTATCTAGCGGGCGCATATCTGTCGAGCCTTCGGCGAGAGACCTGGTGTACCAGTTCTGTGCCTCCGTGTCGGCGCTTTGTGCTTCAGCGGAGAGGCCACGCTTGAAGTCGTCGAGCGCTTCGCCATCGGGGTCCATGGGACCGTATGCCGTCCATGTATCGACGTAACCGTCCGCCGACATGACGTGAAGAGTCATGGACTCGTAACCGGTTTGATGCTCGCCGACTTTGTTTGCACCCACCACCAGCCGGTACGTCCCCGGCAATAGAGCTGAGGTATCGAGGGTGTGGCCCGTCAGCAGGTTCCCGGCCTGGTCGCGGTTGGACGCGTCCACGTCTTCGTCCTCCTCATGGGGATCGGGGTGGGATGCTGTAACTTCGCCGAAGACGTAGCGCAGGTGGATCTTCTCCGACTCCGCGGTTGCAGCCGATTGGGGATCCAACCACAACTGGAATACCAGCGGCAGCTTGTCTCCCTGGCGCAGATAGACTGACTGCGCCCCGCGGGGTGAAAAGCGCAGCCTCGAAACGCTGAATGGGAGCTGGTTTTTGGGGTCGGGCACGGCGGCCGGCGCCTTGTACGCCAGAAGGCTCGATAACCCCACCTCCTGGCTCTTCACCGCGGGCACTGTAATGCTGGCGTGCTGGCGTGAGGCCGTTTGATTCAGATTGTTGGTCAGCGTCGCCACCACGGTATAGGTTCCCGGAGCCAGGGGGATGCGCGCTTCAGCGGCAAACCGCTTCTTCTTGGCATTCTCGGCCTGTGCCTCGGTCACCTTTCCCGTCAAGCGGTCTTCCTGGTCGTACACTGGCTTCCCGGCCGCTGTAAGCACTGAAGTGCGAAGGGCAAAGTCGTAGTACAGGCTGTTGTCGGCACGGCGGCCAATGCCCTGCGGGTCAACAGACCCCATCCGTAACAAGTAACTCAGGGTCGGGCGTCCCTGGTCGTCGCGAAACACGGCGTAGCTGAATTGCGCATCCCGCTCCCCCACAAGAACGCTCATTGTGACGTGCTCGCTCACCCGATTCGCATTCAGCAGTTCTTGAGTGTGTGGATTATCCGCCAAACCTTCTATCGTGGCGAGCAATACATCTGACGATAGGCTGGGCTGGTAGTCGTCAAAGTCCACCGACTCGCCCGGAATGAGGCTCAGTGCTGTCTTGGCGACCTCCTCTCCAAGCGACTTGCGAAGGATATCGAGGCTTCTCTTCTGATCATTCAGGGCCTCGAGCGACGAAACCAGCCGTGCCGGACCGTCCTGATTTGGAGAGTAAAGAGCATATGGTTCGCCGATGCTGCGTTTATAAAACACCAGGTTGAAGTAAGGCGGCAAGGCAAGGCTTGGAGCCTGGTAAAACCAGATCTCCAATGGCCGCACATTCCGAGCCGCCGGGTAGGTGACCACTTGTTTTGGCGCACCTAGAATGATATAGATGCGCCCCTGATCGCTTCGCCAGCCATTCTGCGCCTCGATGCTGCCGAAGTGCTCGTTCGCGTACGCCAGCCGGCGATAATGTTCGTCTCTGTAGGCGTTCGACTCGGACCCGGGATCCGGGTTGCGAATCTTCCAGAACGCCGCAATAAAGCTATCGCGCTCAACATCGGACGTTAGAGCCAGGAATTGCTTCCTCTCACCGCTGCCGATGATGTAGTTGACCTCTTCGTTCACCCAGTGTTGATACCGAGGAGGCAGACTTTTCGAGCGGTCGGCAGCATGCACAAATGGAGCGAGGGAAATCAGAATCAGGACTGAAGCCAAAGTGCGGGAGAAAATCGAATTCAAGAGACGAAACTCCATCTGAAATGCGAAAGGGAGAGAGTGAGCCTCTCTCCCTTAAGGTTAAATTCTATCAACTTCTAGAACTCGAAGCGGATAGTTGCCCGGGCATAAAACGGGCCCTGGAAGCTTGTTGGGCGGCCATAGTCCGTGTTCAGATTCGGCGTATTCCCAACCACCGGGGTGCCGTTTGCTGGCTGCTGCGTGTACTCGACCTTGCCCGTGATGGGTTGCGAGTTGGTGACATTGATTGCATCCAGGCCCAGTTTCAGCACTTTGTCCTCGTGGAGGTGAAGAGCATATTCACCCTTCAGGTCGAGTTGAACAGTGGAAGGAGTGCGTCCGGCCGCGCCACGCCCGCCGAGCGGAACCTCACCCTGGTTCAGATAGATTGGGTGATCGCCTAGATAGCTGAGAGGAACGCCGGATTGTCCGCGGAGAGCTACACCGCTAGTAAGCCCTTTGAGAGCATGGACGATCCGGCTGTCGGCTCCGACCGTATAGCTCAGGAACATGTTGCCTACAACACGCCGGTCCGTGCTCAGGTAACCCGGCCTGAATTGATCGCCGAGCAGATTCAGCTCGCCCGCCGTAAAGTCAAACAATGAGCTGATGCCAGGGTCGGACTGACCGTTGTCATTGCGGTAGGCGCCTTCATAGTTGCCCCAAAGATTGGCGAACCGATAGTTCACCGCCGCCAGCCAGTGATTGCTGAAACGCTTGTCCAACTCCAGTTCCATGGCCTGATAATGGCGAGAAGGATCGACAAAACCGTCGGGCTTTCCATCGCCCGGCCCGGCATCCATAGTCGCCAGGTTCAGGAAGCAGGCGCCACCGAGAGGAGTGTTGTTCCCATCGACAAAGATGCCGCCAGCGGAGAAGAACGTGTCGTTGCTCGTGGTGCAGCCCGATGCCGGAGGCGCGTACACCCAACCGGGTTGGCCCGCGTTCGGGTTGGCCGTGGCCCACTGCGCTGGAGTATAAGTGACCTCCTGGTCGTTGACCGCGATATCCGTCTTGGAGGACGGATTGGCAATGCCGCCGTTGTAATTCCTTCCAATCGTCGAACCTTCCGGCGACTGGCTGCCAATGTCCTCGATGATGCGTGCCAGGCGGCGATCAATGTAGCGCGCCTTGAACACCATCCCGCTCTTGACCTCGCGCTCGAAGCCCACAACAATCTCATTCTCATACTCGGATTTCGTTCCGGGGATGATGCCCTCGCCGGTCGAAGAAGCGAAGCTCGGAGAGCCGAAAGTCGAGACGGCGCCGGCGTTGGTGGCCTTGGGCATGCCGTTCAGGTTATGGGCGTCATCCGGAACGATGACCAGGGCGCCGCCTTGCACGACCGGGGCAAAGTAGTAGGCCGTATCGTCTTGTTCGTTGCCGAGCTGACGGTTGGCCGCATCCAGCGGCATGGCCCAGAAGTTGCGGCCATAGTTGAAGAAGAACTTGCCCTTGCGATCGCCGAAAGGATCGACATTGACGCCGATGCGCGGCGACCAGTTCCCGCTGAAGACATAACTCAGCACCGTTCCGGCAACGCGCTCCTCTTCCCAGCGCGCGCCGGCATCGATGGTGACGAAACGATTCATCACCCAGGTGTCGTCGCCGTAGGCGGCATGGTACCGTTCGAGGGAGTTTACATTCAGTCCGACATAGGTGCCGCGGATTTCGGAAGCAAAGACATGCATGCCATTCCATACCGGGCATTGGGTGCAGGTGCTGTCGGTCAGGTCGTTCTTGTTGATTGCTGTGACCGTGAACTGAGCATTGGTCTGGGCTCCTGTCACTTTCGAGGGGATATTCGAGAAGAGGCTGGTCAAAGTCGTTCCAGCGGCGTTCTTGTCCGGAATCGTGAAGAGGGCGCCGGAACGAGCCGGCTGGTAGAGGAACTTGGTGTGGTCGTAAGAGTAGCCGACCGATAAGGTATGCTCACCGAGGAAATGGGCCGTCTTCTGCGTATTCACCGTCAAGCTGTAGGTGCCTTCTCTCGACGGAGAATAGTTGCCAAACCCAGTGACGACTGCTCCGCCGGTGCCCGCGACCTGAAGCGACTGGTCGGTGATCTGATACTGGTTCAGGGCCGGGGCCTCAATGAAGTGGTCGTAGTTGTAGGTATACGACGCATCCACGAGCCATGTGGGGGTAATCGTGGCGGTGATGCGGCCCAGAGTATCGCGCGATCCCCACTGGTAGCTGCTGAGCGAGGACGGCAGATTGGCCGTGGACAGCGTATTGGGAATCTTGTTGTGGCGCGATGGATCGCCAAAGGCGGCCGCTTCAAACTGGATTTTCGGGGTGAGGTTAAACGTCAGCTTTCCGGCCCAGCTCACCGCCGTGGTGCTATAGGCAAATGGGCCGTGAGTGACAACGGGCGCGCCTGCTGCGGGTGCGCCAGTGAAGGTGAAGGACGGATCGGCGATGTTTATGTTCTGATCCAGCGCGGGGTTGAAGGCTCCGAAGAAGAAGATCTTGTCCTTGAAGTGAGGAATGTACCCGCCGAGTTCGAGCGCCAGGTCGTAGTGAGGGTTGGAAAGAGCAGCGCTTGGGTAGGTTTGCAGGTAGCCAAACTGATAAAACTGTTTCCGGGACGCATACCACGAACCTGGCCCGGCATACGCGCCCACCGCTCCGTGGAAACTATTGGAGCCGGACTTGGTTACCATCTGGACGATACCGCCCTGGGCCTTGCCGTACTGAGCCTCAAATCCATAGGACTTAACGTCAACTTCCTTGATGAACGCCAGGTTGATGCCGGTGCCCAGCGATCCATGGTTCGAGTTGAAGGTGCCGAGGCTGCCATAGGCCTGGTCGGTAATGGTAACGCCATCGACGACGTACAGGTTCTCGAGGCCGGAGGAACCGCCGATGGAGGGGTTTGAGGCGCCGGGGCCGTTCTGGTTCGCAACGCCGGCCACCTGCCCGCCGGCAACACCTGGGGCTGCGTAGAAGATCGCGCTCACCTGGCGTGCCATCGGAACGCTGTCGTAGAAGGTGTCGGTCAGGTTTGCATCGATCGCGGTGGACTCGGTATCGATGCCGACGGCGCTCGCCGCCACTTGGACCGTTTCTTCAACGTTACCGACAGGCAGCTTGAAATTCAGGAGCGAGGAGACGTTGACCACCACTTCGTTCTTGGCCGACCGAACCTTTTTGAAGCCGGCCTTTTCAACCGTGACATCGTAATACCCCGGAACGAGCTCGGACACGCTGTAGTGCCCCTGCTCGTCGGTTATTAACACGTGCGTTCCTTGCGGGCCCACCAGCGTGATCGTTGCGCCCGGCACAACGGCGGAAGTCGAGTCGACAACAACTCCGTTCAGGCCACCTGTGATCGCGCCACTCTGTTGAGCAAGCAACGGAGTAGCCGCCAGGGGCAGAGCGAAGAGCAGCATACGCACTGCAACTGCAGAATATCTCTTGAACCAACTTAGCATCGAAATCTCCTCAAAGATGAATCGGGAACGAAAGGCCATAAAGAGGAGCCTCATGTTCCGCCGTCGTGTCCTACGCGTCTCGGTGGGGGGCTTGGACCGGTCCGCAAGAGAAATACAAGAAAGGCTGAAATTGCGAAAAAGAGCTTGTTTCGGTTTCGTCCCCGTGGATTCCTTGGTGCCGGGTGCGATTCCTGAGGATGTCAAAGTCTGCTGATTGTGTGTTTTGTTGCATGACAGTCGCCAATCTCTCCGAGTATGCGAATTAATCTTCTTGTTTCTGAAAATAAACGACTTGACCATGTTCCATTGGTAACTGCTGTAGGGGCACGATATGGAATTGTGGATATTTTGCCCCCTACATTCCAAAAATGGCATTCGCGTTCGTTTTGCCATAGCCTGGCCTGCCTTCCCCCATGTTCCATCGGGCCGCCTTGGGATATCCTCCTCCTCATGCACCTCACCCTGGCCCATATCGGCGCGCGCCCCGGCTCCAAAGACAGCATGGACACTCTGACCCAGGCTTATCTCGAACGCTGCTCAGCCTTTGCGCGCTGCCAGACTGAGGCCTTCAAGACAGAAGACGCGCTGCTGGCCTGGCTCGACCGCCAGAGCGGCCGGAACCCCATCCTCCCCGTCCTGCTCGACAGCCGCGGCAGGCAAATGACCTCCGAGGCTTTTGCCGCCTGGCTGGGCGCCCGCCGCGACCAGGGAGCCCAGCACATCGTCTTCGCCATTGGACCCGCCGACGGTTGGTCTGAGACCGCCCGCGAACGAGCCCAGCTAGTGCTCTCGCTGGGGCCCATGACGCTGGCCCACGCGCTCGCCCGGCTCGTCATCGCCGAGCAGATCTACCGGGCATTTACCATCCTCTCTGGCCATCCGTATCACGCGGGCCACTGAGGGCGGACCGGCTAATAGTTGACGGCAGACAGTCAACGGCTAACGAAAAAGGAGAAAGTTGGCTGTCGGCGACCGGCGGGCTGCAGTTGGCAGCTCCCTACGGACTGCGTGCACCGGGAAACTGTAAGCTGATAGCTGTCAACTGAAAGCTGCCATGACCGACTCCCGGCGAGGACTGATCCTGATCAACACCGGCCCCGGCAAGGGCAAGACCACCGCTGCCATGGGCACGGCCTTGCGTGCCGTGGGCAACGGCATGAAAGTGCTCATGCTCCAATTCCTCAAAGGCTCCTGGCATTACGGCGAACTGGATGCTGTCCAGGCCTTCGGTTCCAACTTCATCCTCAAACAAATGGGCCGCGGCTTTGTGAAAGTCGGCGGCGCGGAAACCGACCCCGAGGACATTCGACTGGTCGAGGCCGCCTGGGCAGAAGCGCGCCAGGCCATCTACTCCGGCGATTGGGATATGGTCGTTCTCGACGAAATCAACTACGCCATCGGCTACGGAATGCTGGACCCCGCGGTGGTGGCTGAGGCTCTCCGCGGCCGTCCGGAAATGGTCCACGTGATCCTCACCGGCCGCAACGCCCACCCCTTGTTGGTCGAGCTCGCCGATACCGTCACCGAGATGCGCGAGGTAAAACATGCCTACGAGAAGGGCATTCTGGCCCAGCGCGGAATAGAATATTGATGCGACCATAACCTGGGAGCAGGATTTTCCCTTTTCATTTTGAGAAAGAGCTTGCATGTCCTGGTTCAAGCGTGAAGATGGCGAGTACGAATCCGGTCCTGGCGGCAACGGTACCCCGGATGCCGGCAGAAGAAAAGTTCGCACAGAAGGCCTGTGGACCAAATGCCTCGGCTGCCGCCAGACCATCTTCAAGGCCGACCTCGAAGCCAATCTCAACGTCTGCCCAAAGTGCCAGCACCACTTCAAGATTGGCGCCCGCCAACGCATCGACATGCTGCTCGAACCCGGCTATGAACTGGTAGACACCGGCCTGCGCTCCACTGACCCGCTCAACTTCACTGACGTAAAGCCTTACAAGAAACGGCTCCGCGCTGCCCAGGAAGCTACCGGCCTCGACGATGCCATCCTCAACGCACTCGGACAGCTGGGCCCACACTCCGTCGTCCTCAGCGCCATGGAATACGGCTTCATCGGCGGCTCCATGGGCGCCGTGGTCGGAGAGACCATCGCCCGCGCCGTCGACCGCGCACGGCTCGGCCGCAAGCCGCTCATCGTCGTCGCGGCCTCAGGCGGCGCGCGCATGATGGAGGGCGTGGTCAGCCTCATGCAGATGGCCAAGATCTCCACCGCTCTCGCCCAGTTGGACGACGCCAAGGTCCCCTACCTCTGTGTGCTCACCGATCCCACCACCGGCGGCGTCACCGCCAGCTTTGCCATGCTGGGCGACCTCAACATCGCCGAGCCCGGCGCCCTCATCGGCTTTGCAGGTCCCCGCGTCATCGAGCAGACCATCCGCCAGAAACTCCCCGAAGGCTTCCAGCGCTCGGAGTTCCTGCTCGAAAAAGGCTTCCTCGACGCCGTCGTCCATCGCCGCGACCTGAAATCCTATTTGATTCGCGCGTTGGACTTCCTCAATATTGCTTGCAGTCAGGCTTAGCGGCGGTTGGCTTCCAACCCTCCGGCTCGATCGCAAATCAACACATGCGCAGCTCCACCCAGGAGTCCATCGCCTCCCTCCTCGGCCTTGCCTCTTTGGCCTTTCCGATGGCCGCAGCCGTTTCTCCGCGAGCACACCGCAACTCCTCGCTATCCGGAGAATGTCCTCATTTTCATAGAATGATCTACAGATTCTAAGAGATTGAGCAGTTTATCTCATTGATTCGTCCACAAAAACAGGCTATTGTCAGCATTTTCACAGGGATGGCTCGATTGGCCTCAGACGTGCAATAACCCCAGATGAGGTCCGGGGCTGGTGGGCTCCCTCTAGCTCGCCTCTTTTATCAAATTCTTGAAAACTCAGGCTTCATTTGTTCTCTCGCCGTATCCACCGATCTTCGGAGGTAATTATGACACGATCCAAGCGAAGCCTCGCGGCATTCGTCCTTTTTGTCCTGGCGGCCACTTGCGCTCTGGGGCAAACCTCGAATGGAACCCTCGCGGGCACGGTAACCGACCCCAGTGGTGCGGCAGTGGTAGGGGCCGCGGTCAGCCTCAAATCCCTGGATACCGAAGCAGTCCGCACCACCCTGACCATCAGCAACGGTTCGTACCGGATCGAGTCGGTTCCTCCTGGAACGTACAGCGTTACCGTGAAAGCCGCCGGTTTTGCCGAGACCGTCGTCGATGGCCTCAGCATCCCTGCCTCCGTCATCACCACCAGCGACGTCGTCCTCAAGCTGGGCACCAAGAGCGATGTCGTCGAGGTCAAGGCTGACAACAGCTCAATTAACACCGATAATGCCCAGATCAGTGGAACCATCAGCACAGCCGAGATTTCGAATCTGCCGCTGAACAGCCTCAGTGCTTATTCGATGGCGCTGACCTTGCCCGGCGTCACATCGGCGGAGCAGGGCGGATTCAGCAACGGCGTCAATTTCACCGTGGGCGGGGGCCGTCCGCGCGCCAACAACTTCCTCATTGAAGGCCAGGACAACAACGACGCCGGAATCATGGGCCAGGGCCTGCAGCCGGAGAACATCGAAGCTCAGAAGGAAATCATCATCATCGAGAACGACTACACCTCTGAGTACGGCCATGGCGCCGGGTCGGTCTCGAACCTGATCTTCAAGAGCGGCACAAACCAGTTTCACGGCTCGGTCTTTGAGCGCTTGCTCAACTCTTCGATCGACGCCAACGATCACTACAATGTTCGCAACGATATCCCAAAAGCTCTCTACCGTGAGAACATCTTCGGCTTCTCGATTGGCGGCCCGATTGTTCGGAATAAACTCTTTGCCTTCGGTTCCTACCAGTGGGACAACTATCGCGCCACGGCAAACTTGAGTACCTTGACGGTGCCGTCCACTGCTGGTTTCGCCACTTTGAACGCCCTGCCCTCGAACCCACGTCTCAGCAATCTGATCGAGGCTTACGGCGATCTGGTAGGCAACCCCGCGCAGCTTCTGGCGGCCGGCGGCCAGGATACCATTGCCCTTGGCGCGGATCCGGTCACCGGCATGGATCGCGGCACCGTTCAGATTGGTTACACGCAACGCCGGCTGGGAGATCTGAGCAACTCCCCCGAATTGGACCTGAAGGGCGATTACATACCCGGCAGCAAAGATACCGTCAGCCTGCGATACATCCGCACCACCTATCTGACACCCTACGACACGGGCAATTTCCCCGGACAGCTCCCCGGGTTCGACACTGACCAGAATGGCGCCTCGCATAACGCCGGCATTGTCGAAACTCATATATTCAACCCCAATCTTCTCAATGAATTCCGTGTCTCCTATGGGCGCATCGGCTTTATCTTTGGCCTGCCCTCCAGCACCACTTCGGACTCGCTCTTTGGAACCCCCGGCGTCTCAGTCAGCAGCCTTACCGGCTACGGCATTCCAACCAACGTCCCCCAGGGCCGCTTCCATAACACCTACCAGTTCCAGGATTCGGTCAGCTGGACCCATGGAAAGCACTTCGTCAAGGTGGGTACCGACATCTCCGATACCCGCGTCCGCGACGCGATTCCCTTTAATTTCTATGGAACCATCAGCTATGCGGACGTACCCGGCGGCTATACCGGACTGGCCAACCTGATCGACGATTTCGGCGGAAAGGGCTCGATCAGCCAGAACTTCGGCAGCCCGACCGCGCGTCCACGACTGGTCTCGCAAAACTACTTTGCCCAGGACACCTGGAAAGCCACTCAGAATCTGAGCCTGGATATTGGCTTCCGTTACGAGTACAACGGCGCGCCTTTCAATGCTCCTGGAACGCCCTACCCAGGCATCGATTACGGCAACGCGGCCTGCTTCCCTTCCCCGGGTGTGA